>PNOM01000088.1 GCA_013824835.1 Syntrophus sp. (in: bacteria)
ATCAATAGATTCCACGAAGCTCTGCTTCGGGGCAGTTCATTATTTCAATTGACGGGGTAGTGTGCCTCTGCTAATCTGCTCTATTATGCCGCCGGGTAGTTAAACAAAAGAGATTGGGGTAAGTATTGAATTTAATTGTAAACAATTTACGAATACCCGTTGAAAAAGACGGGATGGAGGAATACCTCAAGGCTGCTGCGCAAAGGCTGGGAGTAAGGGAAAATCATATAGAATGCACAAAAATACTGAGCAAATCCCTTGATACAAGCAGTAAAGAACAGTTTTACTACAAGCTGTCAATAGTTGTAAGCACTCTTGACAGCTTCAACAATAGGGAAAATTTTCCCCTCTACACGGGAAAAACAGAGACAGACAGGGGAATGAGCTGCCTCGCGGGGCAATTAATAGACACCAAGGAGAGGCCTATAATCATAGGTTTTGGCCCTGCCGGCATGTTCGCTGCCCTTGAACTTATTTATTACGGGATTAAACCACTCATTTTTGAGAGAGGCAAGAGGATAGAAGAACGCTCCGTTGATGTGCAAAGGTTTATTACAGAAAGAGTGCTTAACCCTGAATCAAACATCCAGTTCGGAGAAGGGGGCGCTGGTTCATACTCGGACGGGAAGCTCTTCTCCAGGGTCAATAATTCGGAATACGTGAAGAGGGTTCTTGATACGTTTATAAGATTCGGCGCCCCTGAAGAGATAAGGTATATCAGCAAGCCCCATCTGGGGACAGACGTGCTGTGCAGAATAGTAGGTAATATAAGGCGCTATATCCTTGCCCGGGGTGGTGAGATATATTACAGCTCAAAAATGACGGATATGCTTGTATCAGGCGGGAAGGTTTCAGGGGTAATAATAAACGGAGAAAAGGAATATCGTTCTTCAATTATCTATCTTGCCCTGGGTCATTCTGCCCGTGATACCTTCGAGATGATTCATGAAAAGGGGATTGCCATTGAGCAGAAACCGGTTCTCGTAGGTGTGAGGATAGAGCATCCTGCTGAAATTATTAACCTTATCAGGTATGGCAATAAGTATAAGGATTTTCCCGGCATAGGGGCTGCGAACTATTCTTTTACCTACACGGACCGGACAATAGGAAGGGGAGTCTATACATTCTGTATGTGCCCCGGAGGCGAGATAGTTAATGCTTCATCTGAAGAAGGCATGATGGTTCTAAACGGTATGAGCTACTCGAGCAGATCATCAGCATTTTCAAATTCAGCGATTGTGGTAACCTGCCATACAGGTGATTATAAATCGACCAATCCATTGGCGGGTGTTGAGTTCCAAAAGGAAATAGAGCGGAAGGCTTTTAATGCAGGGGGAGGAAGATGGGAAGCCCCTGCGCAGAATCTGATGGATTTTTTACAGGGGAGGAACTCTGTTAATTTGAATGAGAATTCCTTCAAAATGGGGGCTGTAAGGGTAGATATGAATGAAATCCTCCCGCAATTTGTATGCGAAGCGCTTTTAAAGGCCTTTGCGAAATGGAAAGAGGATTATCCGTTATTTGTTTCAGACTATGGGATATTATTAGGCGCAGAAACAAGAACCTCTTCTCCTGTAAGGATTAAACGGGGCGCAAAATATGAATCAGTCAATACACGCAATCTTTACCCTATAGGCGAAGGTTCAGGCTATGCAGGCGGCATAATAAGTTCAGCCGCGGATGCGATAAAAAGCGTGGAGGGCAGTCTATCGAACATAGGCGGTTTTAACTAATTCGCAATAATATTGACTGTGTCTCCTGATTAATTGTATACTGAAAAAACAAAATTAAGTGCTGAAAGGTGCAGGTATCATGAGAAGGAACATAAGGGCAGACCATAACAGAGCAGAACAGACAGGAGTCGTACTCGTCCTTGTCGTATCGATGCAACACGGGTTTGCGCCGATGGGTCTCGGATGAGAACCATCTAAAAAGGGATTGAAAGCCCCTGTCGGTGCAAGCCGGCAGGGGCTTTTTTATTGTGCGCCAGTAGGGCGCATTGACCCGTTCAATTAATAGATTCCTCGAAGGTCTGCTTCGGGTAGTTGATTAAAAAAAGGAGTGCAAGAATGAAACTGAATGGAGCGGAAATAATTATTCAATCCCTGGAAAGGCAGGGCATCAAAATTGTTTCGGGTATACCGGGCGGGTCGAATCTTCCCCTCTACAATGCCCTCCATAAAAGCACGATACGCCATATCCTGGCCAGACATGAGCAGGGTGCGGGTTTTATCGCTCAGGGGATGGCGAGGTCAACGGGAAAGGCAGCGGTCTGCCTTGCCACTTCCGGGCCGGGCGTAATGAACCTCCTGACCGCAATTGCAGACGCAAAGCTTGATTCGGTCCCGATTGTCGCTATTACCGGACAGGTACCGAGTTATATGATCGGTACCGATGCCTTTCAGGAGGTTGATACCTATGGAATGACACTCAACATAACAAAACATAATTTTCTTGTAAAAAGTGCGAGCGAACTAATCAATATTATCCCAAGGGCCTTCCATATCGCGGAAACAGGGAGGAAAGGGCCGGTTGTTGTTGATGTTCCAAAGGACATACAACTTGAAGAGGTTAGTTTCAGCCGTTGGAGGGATAGTATTAGTGCCCCTTCAGCCGGTGAACCCATTGACTCTGATGCAATAGAGCAGATTGCCCGGATGATCAACAGATCCAAAAGGCCTCTTATCTATGGAGGCGGCGGCATTATCAATTCCGGAGCTGCCGGGGTCCTTTATGCACTGGCACAAAAGAATTCCATCCCCGTGGCCCTTACCCTGATGGGCCTCGGCGCCTTTCCTCCCCATGATCCGCTGTACACAGGGATGATCGGCATGCACGGGGCACACTATACCAATTATACCCTTGATGAGACAGATCTGCTCCTCGCCTTTGGAGTTCGATTTGACGACAGGGCAATAGGCAAGGTAAGAGAATTCTGCCCGAAGGCATCTATAATCCACATTGATATTGATAATTCAGAGATCGACAAGATCAAAAAAACGAACTTTTCCATGGTGGCTGATATCAAGGATGCACTGGAATCCATGATACCCTTTATAGAAGAGAATAGACGGACCGGGTGGATTGCTCACATTCATGCCTTAAAGAGGAAGCACCCCTTTCCCCTTCCCGGTTCCGGAGATCCTTTGAATCCCCTTAATTTCATCGGTCATATAAGCGCTATGGCCGATTCGGACGCAATCGTTACTACTGATGTGGGTCAGCATCAGATGTGGGTCGCCCAGGCATATCCCTTTTGCCATCCCCGGACGCTACTTACCTCTGGCGGTCTCGGTACTATGGGGTTTGGTCTGCCCGCAGCAATAGGGGCAGCGCTGGCAAACCCGGACAGGCAGGTTGTCTGTATCAGCGGCGACGGTTCTTTTCAGATGAATATACAGGAGCTTGCTACACTGGCTGAATTGGACCTGAATGTAACGGTTATTATCATGAACAATCAGCGCCTTGGCCTGGTAAGGCAGCAGCAGGAACTCTTCTTTAAGGGAAACTATATTGCATCCCGTTTTGAAAGGAGACTTGATTTTGCCGCTATTGGCAGGGAATTTGGTATTCGCAGCGTAAACCTCCGCGGGGGAGAGGATCCGCGCCCTGTAATGAGGGAGACCCTTGCTAAATCCGGACCTTGTATTATTGATGTGCCCATACATGCCGGAGAAAATGTTTTTCCTATGGTGCCCCCTGGAGCAGCAAACAGGGAGATGATTTCAAGAGACGCGCCGCTGCTATGCACAGAATAAAAACAGGGGATGCCAGTTATATCTGACATCCCCTGTCATCCATTTTCAAATCCTAAACCGGTCTCAGCAGCTGCATGACCCGCAGCCTTTTTCTTCTGCTGTAAGCTTTGAGGTAATTTTAAATCCACCACCGGCAGCGTTATTGATAAAATCAACAGTGACGGGTTGTACTTCTTCGAAGAGCTCCTTGGCTATCATGAAAGTAATACCGTCTTCCTTAAAAACTTCATCGTTTTCTTTTGGCTCATCCAGAGCCATACCCAGTGAGGGACCGGATCACCCGCCTCCGGCCATTAGAATTCTAATGGCGCTCTCAAGATTCCTTTCCTTAAGGAAAGTCTTGATCATTTCACTTGCTTTGTCAGTAACCTGAAACATGACCTTCTCCTTTTCGCGAATTTGTCATCGGATATTTGCCGTGACAGTGTTATAAAAATATACATTAATATCTATTTGTCAACCTTATTTCAATTAAAGGGGCTCACGTCGCCCCCTCCACGGGCTAAGCCCGCGGAGCCACCCCCTCTCGCGACAGAAGTCGCTATATATAAAGACCGGGGCTCACGCCTGCCCCGTACTTGATACGGGGTCGCCCCCTCCACTTTCCGCAGAGAGCAGGATGTCCCCTTAAGTCCGTTCGTCAGGGCATTCGCTTCGCCAGAATAATAAACTTCCTCGTCCTAACCCCCGTACTCCTCGTTATGACATGTTTTCAGAATGCGGTCGCCTTGGTCTTGCGACTCCGGCTCTTGCGACTCCGGCCCGTTGACAGGCAAGGCATTGTCTGGTATTGTTTACACCTGTACGCTATGAACCACCTTGAAACCATATCGATTGATCAGATTAATAGAGATGATAGAAGGTTCTGTATCTCCTACCCTCTTGAGAATCCAATGTTACGGGCATCCATTGAAAAGGTCGGCATAATCCAGCCTGCCCTTCTTTTTGGGCCTTGCCCCTATACTATTATTGCCGGTTTTAAAAAGGTTCAAATGGCGATAGAATTGGGATATGTAGCGATCCCCGCCATAATACTGAGCAATATAGACGAGAAAGAAGCTCTCCTCTACGCCATCCACGATAATCTGATAAGAGGATTGAACACGGTTGAGAAGGCCCTCGCAATAGAGAAAATGTCGAGAATGGATTTTCCCATGCCACCGATATTTGATACTATGGTTTTTCTCGGACTGAAGCCCCACGAGAAGGTCCGGGCAATCCATAGTGCCATTGCTCATGCCGAGGAACCCATGAAAGCGTTGATTGTCTCAAAAAACCTGTCCATGAAGAATATCGAAACCCTTCTGAGATTTGACAGGAGTGAAAGAGGGCCCCTTCTTGGGTTGTTGTCAACGGTTCATGTCACAGAGGGTTCCCTTAGAGAGATTCTCGGGATGATGATCCTTATGAAGATAAGGGAAGGACAGATAGACTTTGATGGGTTCTCGGGCGTCGGAAGCGCTGATGATTTAAAGAGGATACTGAAAGGTCGTATGTACCCGATTTTAACGTCCCTGGAAACAAAACTTGAACATATAAGGCAGCAGAGCGCGCTTCCCCCGCACGTGGATATTAAGGTAGACCCTTTTTTTGAAAAGGAGTATATTGATATAGGTATAAGGGCTAAAGATATCAAGGACGTGGAATATGCCCTGGAAAGACTCCGCAAGGCTTTGGAGGGCGGATCCATAGGGAGTATGCTTGAGCTTACAAAGGGTTAGTTTTGTCGAGGCAAAGGGTAGTCTCGTAAGGGATTGCCCCGGCACGAAAAATCACATATGCTGCGGATACAAGACGATTGATCTTATAGAGGGGTGTATCCTCTCCTGTTCGTACTGTATCCTGAAGTATTATATAAATGCCGACGGGATAAAGGTGCATGGAGATACCCCCTATATCCTCTCACAGATCGAAGAAGTCATCAATGCTGAGAAAGGCCATATCCTGAGGTTTGGTACCGGGGAACTCTCGGACAGCCTTGCTCTTGACAGAAAGTACCGCCTCAACAGACCTCTTGTGGAATTCTTCGGGGAAAAGAAAAGGGCACTTCTTGAGTTGAAGTCAAAATGGGCAGGTTTTGACCATCTTGCCCCTTATCTGAACCCCTATACAGTCATCTCCTTTTCTCTTGCCCCTCAGAGGAGCATCGATCGCGAGGAGCGGCGGACAAGTCCCCTCTATAAGAGGCTTAAGGCAGCAAAAAAGGCCCAGGATCTCGGCTGTTTTGTAGGGCTCCATCTCGATCCTATTATTATCTATGACGGTTTTGAAAAGGATTATGAATACCTCATTGAGGATATTGGGCGGCTCCTCGATCTTAAGAAGGTCATATGGATAAGCCTGGGACTCCTGAGATTTCCACCGAAGCTCCTCGACCATTTTATTGAGAATAAGAGAAAGTCCCTGCTTTACGGTGAATTCATCCAGGGTGAAGACGGCAAATGCAGGTATATAAAGGGTGAGAGGATCAAGGTATACAGGATGCTCTATAATCAGCTCAAAAGCAAAGATGATGAACTCTTTGTGTATCTCTGCATGGAACGGTCTGATGTGTGGAAGGCAGTAACAGGTATGACATTGAATGAGAGTGAAGCCCTCATAGGGCTTTTCGATAAAAGAATAAAAACTTTATATGGAGGTACTATATGAGATTTAAAGAACAGGTTGTTTTTATCACAGGGGGCGCCAAAGGTCTTGGCAAGGCTATAGCAAAGGAGTTCCTTGCAGAGGGGGCTTACGTAGGGGTAAATGGGCGGAATGCCGAGGCGATAAAGAGGTTTGAAGAGGAATTTAAGGGGCAACCGGTTCTTGCCTTCAATACGGATGTCACTGACTATGAAGGGATGGAGCGTGTGGCAGCAAAGGTTGTAGAGAAATGGGGCAAGGTAGATATTCTTATTAACAATGCCGGGGTCGTAAACCCTCTTGTTCCGTTAGAAAAGATAAAAAAAGAGGATTTCGATAAGGTAATTGATATAAACCTCAAGGGCACCTTCTATGCGATCCAGACCTTTGGAAAGAGAATGATTGAAGCCAGGAACGGCAGGATCGTAAGTATCTCTTCCCAGGTGGGGCTATTCGGGGAAAAGGGATTTCTACCCTATACAATCAGTAAATCGGCCCTTATGGTAATGGCAAGAAGCCTTGCCTATGAATGGTCGAAATATGGAGTGACCATATGTACGTTGGCGCCCGGTTTTATTAAAGGTGGTATGAACGAGGGGCTTATCAGAAAGGAGGTCTTCGTGGAGTTTCTGTCAAAAAAGACACCAATTGGCAGAATGTGCACTGTTGAAGAACTCGTATCGTGTGTGCTTTTCCTTGCCTCTAAAGACGCGCAGTATATTAATGGCGAAACGATAACCATGGATGGCGGTATGACAGGATATACCCCGGACTCCCTTCTTGATTTTATAGGTAAAGGAAAATAATCATGGACGTTATACCCTTTATTCAGTTCACCGTGAGCAGTCGTTATGTTTCGCGATGGATATACGGGGGGCTGATCATATATATCCCCGTCCTTAATTTCTTCTCCCTCGGGTATCTCTCCAGGGCTTCACGGCTTCTCATGATCGGGAGCATAGGGCTGCCCACGTGGGAACGCAAATCCGAGGTCTGGGTGGAGGGGGCGAAGGTACTCTTTGTGTTTATTCTTTATGGGGCTATACCGTTTTTTATGTTCGCCTGCGGGTTTTTCCTCACGGCACTAAGCGCCATAACCGGATTTTTCGGGCACATTGTTATGAAACTTTCCTACCTGGTCCTGTTGATTTCCTCCTTCTTTGTTCCATTCGCTTTCATCACATTTGCGGAGCAGATGGATTTCAGGAAGGCCCTTGAATTTGAAAGAATCCTCCAGGGGATTAAGGAGGTATTTGTCCCTTATCTCGCAGGGTATGTGGGTACTGTTCTGGCCCTGATTCTGTGCTGGCTTGTCATCCCTATTCCAAAATCAAATTTCCTCCAGTTCTTTATGGTTGCCCTTTTTTCTTTAGCAACCTATTATGTGCTTCTTGTTGCCACTTATTATTTCACGCAGCTTTTCAGGAAGACCTCCCTGTCAGTGGAGATAGGGGAGGGGACGTAAAAAAGTGCCATTTCTCCATGAATGGTCCTTTTGCGGGACAATGGCGCGGGAATGCACCTGAATCCTGTATGTCAACTGTCACTCGAAGGAGCCTCATTTGGAGTGCATATTTGGACATAATACTACAGGAGAACCAGGACAAGGCAATGAGGGTAATTTACGATTGTCACGGAAAACCGCATAACTATTAAGGTCAGACTCAAGAACCACAGGAGAGAGAGGATCATAATGGCTTCCGACAAGAGTTTCATCGAGTTCGTAGCAGACCAGATGAGGCAGGCGGGGGTGATTTCATACAGGAAGATGTTCGGCGAGTATGCAGTATATTGTGACGGCAAAGTCGTGGCGCTTGTTTGCGACAACCAGCTTTTTGTGAAACCAACCCAGGGCGGCAGAGCGTATATAGGCGATCCTGCAGAAGGTGCGCCATATCCTGGAGCCAAACTCTATTTTCTCATAGAAGATGCATTTGAAGACCGGGAATGGATCAGCAGCCTGATCAGAATAACCGCCGACGAGTTGCCGATTCCTCAACCAAAGCAAAGGAGAAGGAAAGGACGTCTTGACCCGCTTTAGATCGCCATTTACCCTTGACACCCTGTTTGGGGCATAATATCTTTGATTCTAATATATGAAGACCCGAAGCAGGGGAAGGAGCAGGAGAGTGGAAGACAAGATTCAGCAGATAGCCGAATGGATTGTGAATGCGAAAAGGGTAGTGGTCTTTGTGGGTGCAGGCCTAAGTACGGAATCGGGCATTCCCGACTTCAGAAGTCCCGGAGGTCTGTGGGACAAATATGATCCGGAGGATTTCTATTTTCAGAACTTTATTTCCAGGGAGACCGCGAGAGAGAAATACTGGCAGATGGCAACAGAGATGTACGCCTCTATGAGGGATGCACAGCCTAATGCCGGACATTTCGCTATTGCTGAACTGGAGAGGCTGGGTAAGCTCGACTGCCTGATCACCCAGAACATCGATGGCCTCCACTTCAAGGCAGGCAACTCAGCGGACAAGGTATTGGAGCTCCACGGAACGGCCATGCACGTAGCATGCCTGAGCTGCGGGAAGAGGCATGATCGGGACAGTGTCCAGGCACGGATCGCACAAGGAGAGAAAGCGCCCCGGTGTGAGGACTGCGGGGGACTTCTCAAGCCTGCAACCATCTCCTTCGGCCAGTCCATGCCTGAACAGGAGACAGCGGAGGCATCAATGCGTTCGGAAACGTGCGACCTTTTCATTGTTATCGGGTCATCCCTTGTGGTGCACCCTGCTGCCTATATGCCGGTCATCGCAAAGAGGGGAGGGGCCAAACTGGTAATCATTAACCGGGATGAAACACCCTGCGATACTATGGCCGATATGATTGTAAAGGGTCAGGCAGGCCCCACAATGGCAGCGATTCTGGAAAAGGTGAAAGACCGGCAATAATATTTTTATAAACTTATGTATCCCCTTTATCGGGGGTTAAGGAAATGGACGAACTCCTCAAAGGTGCCTGTGAACGTCTTAAAGTGCCTGAAAACGCCTCCATTGAGGATGTGAAGGAGGCATATCGCGCCCTTGTTGATGCCCGGATCAAGGGCCACGAACGCTGGGAGGAGATAAAAGAGATCGACTCGGCGTTCCAGACCCTTAAGGCACACCTTCTTTCCGGGGCGGCGCCTCAGCCGGAGAGGCCCCAGGAGGAGCCCGTGGCATCTCCGGGGGAAGACGGTTCTCTGATTAACAGAGCAAAAGAACTCCTCTTTCCCCCTGTTGAACATGTGAATACCTTCTCCTTCTGGGCAAGGGTCCTCTTTTTTCTGATTATCCTTGTATGGGGCATAAAATTCATTGTTGCACCGATCCAGGGTGATTATATCGGACGGTCTTTCATGCACCTCATCAATCTTCCCTTCCACGAGGCAGGGCATATGATCTTCTCTGTTCTCGGGGACTTTATGAGAGTCCTTGGCGGTACGATCATGCAAATCCTCATTCCTGCAATATGCATGATCGCGTTCATTAAAGGGGGTGACCCCTTCGGCGCCTCATTCGCGCTCTGGTGGGCAGGTCAGAGCTTTATCGACGTTGCGCCCTACATATATGATGCCCGCGCCGGCGAACTGATGCTTCTCGGCGGCGTAACCGGCCAGGATGCCCCGGATTGTCATGACTGGCACAACATGCTGGAACGCCTTGGTCTCCTTTCCTGTGATCACGTTATTGCATATCTCTCAAAATATACAGGGGCGCTCCTTATACTTCTCGCCCTCGTCCTGTGCAGCTACACCCTCCTTCGCCAGTACCGGAGTCTCAAGGGGAGATGATGCAAAGTAATGTTGCATAAGAACAAAAAATAAAGGAAAATAAAGAAAAAGGATGATGGTATGAAAAAGAATAGGATGATGTTTATTGCCACCGGGAGGATGATCCGCTTTTTTCTCTGTGTAGTTATTATATGTCTTTTGTTGAGTGCCCATAGCACGGCAGTTGCTCAGGGAGACGGAGGTGCTTCCCCAGCAAAGCCCTCTTTTAATCCCCGGATTGTCTATGTGGCGGATTTTTTGCTTGAGGCTGTTCCCCCGCAGAAGGGAATCCAGGGGCCTTTACAGGTAAGAAAAAAAATCCGGGGCGTGATTGAAGGGGCAGAAGAAAGCCCTCAAGAAAAGGCAGCTAAGATTATTGATCTTTTAGCCAGATCAATTGTTTCGGCTTTAAATGACAGGAATATCAGGTCAGCACGTTTTTCAGGGCAGGCTCAGCCCTCTTCACAAAGCTGGCTCCTGGAAGGTGAGTTCATGGACTTTGAAGAAGGCGATCGCCTGAAAAAGGCGGTTATCGGTTTCGGCAGTGGTTCAGGGGAAATGGAGATCAGGGTAAGGCTGAGCGAGGTAATGGATGGAGGTATCAGGCCTTTATTTGATTCAATAATGGATGGGAAGAAAAGCAGGATGCCCGGGGCTGCAATTACGAAAAACCCCTATGTTGCAGGGGCAAAATTTATTATGGCAAAGACTGCCCCTGAAAAGGAGATCAAAAAGATGGGTACGCAGATTGCCGGCAAGTTATATGAATTTATGGAAAAACAAGGCTATGTAAAGCCATGAGGATGCAGCGCGTTCTTTTCATCGTTATTTCTCTGGTTATAGCTCCTCTCTTCACCGGGTGCGGAGGGCTTCATGTCAATATCGGTGCAGAGTCAAGGAAAGAACCTCTAAAAGAAATTACCCTTGAAGGCAAGGGAAAGGAAAAGATTCTTGTCATTCCCATCAGGGGGTTTCTCTCTGATGCGCCGGATAAGGGTCTCCTCAGCGACCGGCCGAGCGTAGTAGAGGAGGTTGTCTCCCAGCTCCGGAAGGCTGAAAGGGATGAGCAGATAAAGGCAGTGCTTCTGGAAATAAATTCGTACGGCGGCTCAACCACTGCGAGCGACATCCTCTACCATGAGATTATGGGCTATAAAGAACGGACTAAAAACAAGATCGTGGCTGTTCTGATGGATGTGGCGACCTCGGGAGGTTATTATATTGCCCTGCCTGCTGATCTAATCATGGCGCATCCCACCACGATTACCGGGTCGGTGGGGGTGATTTTTATTGTCCCCAAGGTGAAGGGCCTCATGGATAAGCTTGGTCTGGGTGTGGAGGTTAGTAAGTCCGGCATGGAGAAGGATATGGCTTCTCCATTTCGTCCATCCACCCCGGAAGAACAGAAGATATTCCAGGAACTGACCAATAAGATGGCCACAAAATTTCTTGGTCTGGTAGTTAAACACCGCGCAGTAGATCAAAGGGCACTGGCCAGCATCTCTGCAGCCCGTATCTATCTGGCTGAAGAGGCATTGCAATTGAAGCTTATAGACAGTATAGGGTATCTGAATAACGGTATTCATGAGGCGGGAAGTCTGGCCGGGCTTTCTAAAGATGCGAGGGTCGTAGTCTATCGCCGTGCCGAGTATCCGAACGATAATATCTACAATACCTCCATGTCCGGTTTTAACGGTGCGCGACGGTCCCTGATTGATTTAAACCTGCCGGAGATAATACCCTCTCTTACCCCCGGTTTTTACTATCTCTGGGCACCCGGAGCGGGCGGTAATTAGCGTCTGTTTAAAAACCT
>PNOM01000089.1 GCA_013824835.1 Syntrophus sp. (in: bacteria)
TTCCCATCCCCGACAAAAACGGGAGATTGCATATATTGCAGATTCATACAAGGGGCATGCCTCTCTCAGGAGAAGTCAGTCAGGGAAGTGGTGCAGTATCCAACGGGGTAGATCTGGAAAAATTGGCCGAGATTACCCATGGTTTCGTGGGTGCAGATCTGGAGGCGCTGGCAAGAGAGGCGGCCATGTCTGCCCTCCGGAAGATTTTACCGAAGATTGATTTCGAAATGGATGAAATCCCTTACGAGACACTTCTGAAGCTGGAAGTGACGATGGATGACTTCTACGACGCCATGAAAGAGGTTGAGCCCTCTGCCATTCGGGAGGTGTTCGTTGAGGTGCCGGATGTAAAGTGGAATGACGTGGGAGGCCTCGAGGACATTAAACAGGAATTAAAAGAGGCGGTAGAATGGCCCATTAAATATGCTGATGTTTTTAAGACAGTCGGCACACACCCGCCAAAAGGGATTCTTCTTTATGGACCACCCGGCACAGGGAAGACCCTGCTTGCAAAGGCGGTTGCAAGTGAGACAAAAGTCAATTTTATCTCCATAAAGGGACCGAGTCTTATGTCAAAATTTATCGGTGAAAGTGAGAAGGGTGTTCGCGAGGTGTTTAAAACAGCAAAACAGGCATCACCGTCAATCATATTTTTTGATGAGATCGATGCCATCGTTCCAAGAAGGGGTTCGGGAATCGGAGAATCCGGTGTGACGGAGCGGGTAGTAAGTCAATTTCTGGCCGAAATGGACGGCATCGAAGAACTTAAGGGGGTGGTAGTACTTGCTGCCACCAACCGGGTGGATATGATTGACCCGGCGCTCCTGAGGGGCGGAAGATTCGATCTTGTCATTGAGCTTCCCTTCCCCGACGAAGACGCACGTTTTGCCATATTTGGAATCCACACCAAAAACAAACCTCTCAACAAGGATGTAAATTTGCGTGATTTGGCGAAAGACACTAACGATTTGGCCGGGTCGGATATAGAGTTTCTATGCAGGAAGGCCTCTATGCTGGCAATAAGGGAATATATAAATCAGGGACCAGGGATGAAAAACTCAAAACTCAAAACTCAAAACTCAAAACTTTTTATATTAAAGAGACATTTCGAGGAGGCGCTACAACTGGTGCAAAAGCAGAAGGCATCTATGGAAATGTAAGAAAGGGGGATGAGTAATGGGTAAATACATATACGGTGTAATGAATACCGGATCTCATGCAGCGGATTCCGGCTTTTTAACCTCAAACGGTATCTACAGTATCTCGTACAAGGATGTTTCTGCTGTGGTAAGAGACTCCGGAGCAATTGATTATACAAATCTGCCGGGCGATGTGGCGGCGCAACGCCTTGTCCAGCATCAACTGGTGATTGAGAAGGTAATGCGGGAATTTACCATCATCCCTATGAGGCTGGGGACGTATGTTCTCAATGAAGACGAAGTGATACAGGTCCTGAAAATGGGACACCGGATGTTTAAAGAGGTTTTTGAAGAGATTGAAGGAAGGATAGAGGTCGATGTTGTAGCTACCTGGACTGATCTGAATATTGTAATTAGAAGGGTATCCGAGAGTGAGGAGATAATGGCATTGAAACAATCCCTTCTCAATAAGGAGGAAGGCATAACAATCGATGACCAGATCAAAATGGGAGCGCTCATCAAAAGTCATCTGAATAAGAAAAAAGATGAATACGCCCATACCATAAAGGACTCATTAAAAGACCTCTGCCGGAACATGAAAGAATATACAATGACAGATGACTCGATAATTATGAACGCAGCCTTTTTTATCGATAACGGTATGCGTATTCCTTTCGAAGAAAGACTGGAAGAGTTAAACAACAGTTTCAGCGGAAAGGTCCATTTTAAGTATATCGGGCCCCTTCCCCCCTACAACTTTTATGTCCTTGAAATAATAAAACTCCAATACGAAGAGGTTGATTGGGCAAGGGAAAAACTGAGCCTCAACATGTTTGCAACGAAAGATGACATCAAGAGGGCCTACAGAAGGTGCGCATCCGTATATCACCCTGACAAACACTTTAATACGCAATCTGATACACAGAAGGCAGAAGCTGAGATGGAATATGGTGAGATCACAAAGGCATACGGGTTGCTTTCTGAGTATTGCCAACATGAAAGCTGCTCTATGAAAAAAGAGGATTTTGCATGGAATTCAATAATCGTAAGGGTAAAGGAACAATAATGGAGCATGAGGGAAAGTATATATACTGCATCATCGGCACACAGCAGGATAGAGATTTCGGTCCCATCGGTATCGGGGGCAGAAGCGATAAGGTGAGCACTATCGGGGCAGATGATCTCGCTATGGTAATCAGCAGTCACCCGTTAACAAAACTTGTGGTCAACCGGGAAAATATCCTGGCCCATGAAAAGGTTATTGAAGAGGTAATGAAAGAATATGCTGTTCTGCCGGTGAGGTTCTGTACGATTGCATCAAGTGCCGATGAGATACGGAGCCTCCTGTTCAAGAGATACAGGGAATTCAAGAATCTGCTAAGGGACATGGATCACAAGGTAGAGCTTGGGGTCAAGGGGTTGTGGAAGGATATGGACAATATCTTTAAAGAGATTGCAGAGGAAAATAAAGAGATTAAAAAAATAAAGAGAAGAATAGAAAGGGACCCGGAACAAAAGGATATACAGGCAAAGATAGGGCTGGGTAAACTCGTTGAAGCTGCCTTAAAGAACAAAAAGAATGGGGAAGCGGAAAAGATTGTTGATGCATTAAAGGTTTCAGCCTTTGATTACAAGCTGAATAACACCACGGGGGATGAGATGTTTATCAATGCCTCATTTTTGGTGAGCAAGGGAAGGGAAAAGGAATTTGACAACATTATGGAGGAGCTAAGTGAAACGCACAAAGACAGTATGAAGTTTCTCTATGTGGGACCATTGCCTCCGTATAATTTTGTCAATGTCACCATCTATCAGGAAGAGTGGGAGAAGTAAAAACCCGTGAAGCGTTATTCGTGAAGTGTGAAGTGTTAAAAAACGAGATACGAGATACGCTTCACGAGATACATGTTTTTTGAAATAGAGAGGGAATACATGGAAGAAGGAATATACATATACTGTATAATCGAGTCAAGAGAGCCGTTGTTGTTTGGCGCCATAGGCATCGGTGAAAGGGGCGACGACGTATACACCCTATCCTTTCAGGATCTCGGGGCTGTGGTAAGCAAATCGCCCGTCAGGAAATATCCTGTTGCCCGCGAGAATCTGATGCCCCACGAACGGGTCATCGAAGAGGTAATGAAAACCCATACGGTTTTGCCGGTAAGGTTCTGCACGATTGCAAAGGATGAAGAGAAGGTGAAAAAGATCCTTGAAAAGGAATACGACAGGTTTAAGGCATTATTGGAGAGTCTGGAGAACAAGAAAGAGCTTGGAATCAAGGCCATCTTTAAGGAAGATATGATTTACACGCATATCCTCGAACAAAACGAGGAAATCAGAAAACTCAAGGATAAGTTAACGGGCATGCCTCCTGAAAAGACGCACTATCAGCGTATGGAAATAGGAAAGATGGTCGAGGTTGCTCTTCAGGGGGAGCGGGAATCATGCAAGGATTCCATCCTGAGCCTGTTATCTCCTCTGGCAATAGAAACAAAAACAAATCCGGTATACGGAGAGATGATGGTACTCAATGCCGCGTTTCTTGTGCATGAGAAGGATGAACCCATGTTTGATACAAGGGTCAATGAGCTTGCAGAGTCAAGAGGCGATACGGTCAGGTTCAAATACGTAGGAAAGATCCCCCCCTTTAATTTTGTGAATCTGACGATCAGGACGGAGGAGTATTGAAGGAATGTTTTTAATAGATGATATAGTGTTTTCGCCATTAAAAGGCCTTATCTGGTTGAGCGAGAAGATTAATGATATGGTTGAAAGAGAGATGTCGGATGAAGGGCTTATAAAAGAACGGCTCATGGAATTACAGTTACGCTTTGAACTGGATGCGATAGATGAAGAGACATATATGAGGCAGGAAAAGGAACTTCTTGAACGGTTAAATGCGATTCACGGAGATGAAGGCTAAAAAACAGGAGGTATGACACATGGCAAATATTGATAAAGCCGCCCAGGCAATAAGCGGGTTTTTGAAAAAGACGCTTCCGGTGGAGGATGCCAAGGTTGTAAAGATAACAAAGATACCGGAAGGATGGGAAGGAGAGGTCGAGGTCTATGAAGAGAGCTCATTCATCAAATCGATCGGACTATCGACAAAGGTGAAGGATCGCAACATCTACAGGATTAAGACTGATGAAAATCTGGAAGTTCAGTCATACGAAAGAATGAATGCAAAACAATTGCAGGAATGAAGATATGGACGGGCTATACCTTTACTGCATAAGAGAAAAAACTGAAGATGCTTCTGGATTCAGCACAAGGGGCATTGATGGAAAAAGAGAGGTATTTACCATCATTCACCAAGAACTGGAGGCTGTTGTCAGCAGGGTTTCCTTATCAAAATTTACTTCCGATGAAATTCAGAAGAAGGCCCTGGAGGACCTCAATTGGATTAAGGAAAAGGCCGTGGTTCATGAAAACGTTATCGAAGAAGCCGCAAGAGGGACTGATGGGCTTATGAATGTGATTCCCATGAGATTCGGTATCATTTTTAAGAATAAGACAGGACTGATGGAAACCCTTGACAGGGACAATGCAAAGATGAAGCGGCTGTTGAATGAGATTCGGGGAAAACAGGAATGGGGCGTAAAAATATACCTCATGGATAGCGAAAGATTTGAATTGATGGTTAAGGAAAAAAATGAAGACATAAGGCTGAAGGAGCAGGAAACGGCTTTAATGCCGGAAGGCATGGCCTATTTTATGGAAGAAGAATTGGAAGAGATTGTTCACAGAGAAGTTAACAAAGAACTGGACGTCATGTTGGATAATCTCTTCGAAAAACTGACGGAAAAAACAGCAGAGTCAGTAAAAACGAAGATTCTTGACCAGGAGATGACAGGTACAACAGAGAAAATGGTCTTCAATGCAGCCTTTTTAGTCCACGGAGATAGGATTGATTCGTTCAAAAAAACCCTTGAGAATACAGACAAGGAGATGAGAATAAAAGGGCTACGCCTTGAATACAGCGGTCCTTGGCCCCCCTTTAATTTTACGAGAGGGGGAGAAAAGACATGATAAATAAACGAGATAAGGTAACGCTGGTTGATGTGCTGGACAAAGTTCTGGAAAAGGGGGCGGTGATCAACGGCGATATGGTGATAAGGGTAGCCGATGTAGACCTTGTGTTTCTGGGGTTAAGACTTATCCTTACTTCGGTTTCCAAGGCGGAAGAGTTATCCGGGAGAAGCCGCAGCAGCCCGGAAAGAGAATTGACTGAAGACGACAAGGCATACATCGAGAAATTACAGAAAGAGATAAAAAAGGCTGAAGAAAATATCCCCAGGCTTATTAATGCAGACAGCCCGAGGGAAACTGAACAGGGCCTTGCGAAGCTCATTTTAACCATTGTCGAGTTGATAAGAAAACTTATGGAGAAGGAGGCATTCAGACGGGTAAAGAAGGGCACCCTTTCTCCGATAGAGATTCAAAAACTCGGATTAAGCCTCAAGGCGGTAAAAAAGAAAATGCAGGAAATTCAGGCAATCTTTGGCATTAAAGATAAAGACCTGAACCTGAATCTCGGCCCGTTGGGAGATTTAATGTGAGAAAAGCCGTGAATCGAGGAGATTTTGCAAATGGAAAATAGCAGAGAACGGTCGCGACCGTTCCGTACAGTGAAAAAACGAAAAGTGAATTGGAACAAAAAAAGGAGGGAAAAATGGAAGCTTTTAAATGTCCGAAATGTGGAAAAACAACAGGTGGAAACGAGAAGTTTTGCGATGGATGTGGTCAGCCACTCAATATCGTATGCCCCGCATGTAGTGAGACCTGGCGATTTATGTTCGATTACAAGTTTTGCCCCAACTGTGGGCATAGTATGAAAAAACTTGGTACGAATAAACCGTTACGAGAAGAAAAATAGTTTCTTTGCCTTGAGCTACGAGATACGGACTTTAATTAAGGAGCGCATATGGCTGAACAACAGATGATGCATGCAACACAGGCTACCAACCTTGCCGATATTTTGGAGAGGGTGCTGGACAAAGGGATTGTTATTGCGGGGGATATCCAGATAAGGATAGCCGACATCGAACTTTTAACCATCAAGATAAGACTGCTCATCGCGTCTGTTGATAAGGCGATGGAGATGGGAATCAACTGGTGGCAGCAGGACCCCTATTTATCTGATGGAAAAAAGGCAAAGGCTATTGAGGATGAGACCAAAGAATTAAAAAAGAGGATTAAGCGGTTGGAAGGGAAGGTGAAGTAAAAAATAATAGCTCATGGCTCATAGCTCATGGCTCATAGCTCATGGCTCATAGCTCATGGCTCATAGCTCATGGCTCATAGCTCATGGCTCATAGCTCATGGCTCATAGTTTTAAAGTTCTTGCTATCAGCTATCAGCTATGAGCCTATGCTACTTTTTCAAGGGGAAGATTTTCGATGCTGATATTAACAAGGTCTGATAAACTAAGCTTTTTGCTTGCATCAAGTATTTCAATGCCGACAATCGACCTGTTTTCATCAAGATCAACAGTAACCCCTTCCAATACATCTATATTATCATCAACGTGCGCTTCCTTAAACTGTATATACAGGGCGTCTGCTTCCTTGTCATATTCAATCTTCATAATTTATTACCTCCAGCCTTTTTTCTTTTTTACGGCGGTAATTATAAGTATCCTGTCCTTCTCTTCCTTATATGTTACTCTTAAGTATCTGTCAGATATCTTTTTCCATACGTTTTTTCTTTCTTCCAAAGAAGATTCGGTCAAATCAGGATTGTCTAATGCCAGTGCAACGTCGGATTCATTGATACCATGCAGCCTCATTCTATTCTTGGCATGTCTGGTATATTTAACCGTTTTCATTGGAAATACGATAGCACAAATGCGTGCGGCCTGCAAACAATATAAGGATGATTTATTGCCCCGCAGGCCAATACCACGAAGCTTGTCGCGTGGTAGTTCGTTTCGACAAATCATTACTGGAGATGGTGTATTGCCCCTTAAATGGAAGCTTCATATTGAGGTTATAGGGTATAAACGGTATTGACTGTATGGCGCGAAGGCTATTGTATGTTCCCATTATTCATACAGAGGCGGATCTCGGTTCTGTGGGCGAGGATATTGCAAAAAGAGGGCTCAGGGAATTCGGGGAAACACTATGGAAAAGGCACCAGGAAACAGTCCTCGGTTTCTGGGATGCCATAGCTGGGTATTTTGATTCCATTGAGGTCTCAGGATTCAAGGTATTCCAGGACGGCATGGTAGCCGACGGGGAAACAGGGATGACAATAGTCCAGGAGGTAGTCAAGACAGGCAGCCGGAATTATCAGATTATCTCAGAACTCATCAGGAAAGGCGCTATCCTTGTAAAGACAGAAGATATTAACCTCGTCAGGGAGGAACGTGACTGGATTCTCAGGATAACCCAGGCAAAAAACCGTGCGCAGAAGCTTGATGCAGCCCTGAAGTATAAGCTTGCCAAAAACAATCTTTTAGAGAAAAGGGACAAGTTTATTGCAAAACAGATAGACGATACGCTTCAGGAAGGGGGAATGGGCATTCTGTTTGTGGGCGCATTCCATAACGTAAGGAAGTGGCTTCAAAAAGAGATTGCCGTTAAGGAGATTAAAGATATACACAAGGTCAAGGAATACCATAAACTCCTGCCCTTTTACCGCAGCAACAGGGAGAGGGTTGAAAGGCTGAGGATGTATCTGATGGATACTTGTGAAAGGTGAAATGGATTCTTGCGTATAATGTATTTTGCATATAATGAAGGCCGTAATGAGAAAGGTAATGATCATCCATGCAGTTCTATTTATCTTGCTTCCTGTGTTAAGGGCAGGCACAGAACTGCATCATAATCCGATCAATAATACGCTCATCAAGTCAATTATCAAGGTGGAAAGTTCCGGCGACCCAAAGGCCATATCCAGGGAGGGCGCATGGGGGTTGATGCAGGTACGCCACGCAGTATGGGAAAAGGAATTAAAAGAGGCAGGCATCATAAGTGATAAGCAGGAACTGTTCAACCCTGAGAAAAATATTAGGGCCGGGAAGTATATACTCACAAAATATTATGGTCAGACAGGCTGTCTTGAGAAGACCTTAAAAAAATATTCGGGAAATAAGAAAAGGTATTTCGATAAGATAATGATCGAATACTGGAAGCATATGATGTTCGACCATTGGTTCTCTTCTTATCGGCATAAACCATTTGATTCGGAACCAGAACGCATGCGAGTAAAAATACGATGGCAGTCCAGCGCTGCCGATGATTGGCGCGTTGACGTCCTGGAAAAATACCGCACCGGCGCAGGGAGATAGAAAATGGGCCGGAAAAAGACCCAAAAAGAACCGGAAGCAATTAAAATAGCCGAAGATGAAGCCCACGAATATGCCGAGAGCATCATTAACACCGTGCGTGAACCCTTAATCACTCTGGATCAGGATCTCAGGGTAGTCACCGCCAGCCGTTCCTTCTATGAAGTCTTTAAGGTAAATTCTGAAGAGACCATGGGACAGCTTATCTATGATCTGGGCAATAAACAGTGGGATATTCCCAAGCTGCGGGAACTGCTGGAAAACATCCTTCCTCAAAAAACGGCCTTTGATAACTATGAGGTTGAACACGATTTTTCCACTATCGGCAGACGCATCATGCTTCTGAATGTCCGGCAGATTCAAAGAGCATCGGGAAAAAAGCGGATCATCCTCCTGTCCGTAGAGGATGTCACCGATCGTAAGGAATTGGAAGAAGCCCGTAGCAAATTAGCAGCAATTGTGGAATCTGCTGATGACGCAATAATAAGCATGGACATAGAGGGTAACATTATAAGCTGGAATAGCGGGTCAGAAGTTGTATATGGGTATAATGCCGAGGAGATCATAGGAAAGTCTATATCTTCATTAATGCCGTCTAATCACCCTGATGAGTATAAAGACCTTTTAACAAAGAGATCGCGCGGAGAGCTTATTAAGAATTATGAAACTCAACGCAGGAGAAAAGACGGCCAAATAATTGATGTTTCGCTGACAATTTCTCCGATTAAGGACATGTCAGAAAAAATTACAGGTGATTCCATAATTGCTCGCGACATCACCGAGAAAAAGAAGCTGGAAAGAGAGGTGGTGAAGACAAGGGATGCTGCTGAAGCGGCCAACAAGGAACTGGAGGCCTTCAGCTATTCCGTTTCCCATGACCTGCGGGCGCCGCTTCGGAGTATCGACGGTTTCAGTCAGATTTTGCTGGAGGACTATCAGGATACACTTGACGACACCGCGAAATCTTACCTGGATCGGGTGCAGAAGGCAACGCAGCGTATGGGTCACCTGATTGACGATATGTTAAAACTGTCACGGGTGACAAGGTCTGAATTTCGCTATGAATCTGTTGATTTGAGCACTATGGTCAGGGCAATTTCTGAGAAGTTGCAGCAGAATGACCTCGACAGAACGGTTGATGTGATCATCCAGGAGGGTGTTTTCGTCAACGGCGACGCCTATTTACTGCAGATTGCCCTGGAGAACCTGGTGGGTAACGCATGGAAGTTTACAAGCAAAGAAGTACGGCCACAGTTTGAGTTCGGCACGACCATCAAGAACGGGAAAGCAGCATGTTTTATACGGGACAATGGTGCGGGGTTTGATATGGCCTATGTTGACAAATTGTTTGGCGCCTTTCAGCGCCTCCACACATCCTTTGAATTCCCGGGAACGGGAATCGGCCTGGCGACTGTACAGCGTATTATCAACCGTCACGGCGGTGAGATCTGGGCCGAGGCTGAGGTGGGAAAAGGTGCAACGTTTTATTTCATGCTTGCAGAAGACGTGAAGCGGTAAAAGCTCATAGCTCGTTGCTCATAGCAAGTGCTTTAAAACCATCAGCTATGAGCCATCAGCCATGAGCTATGAGCGAGATACGAATAAGGAGGAGTTATGGAACAAAAAATCATTCTTCTGGTGGAGGATAATCCCGATGATGCGGACCTGACGATTCGGGCATTCAAGAAAAATAATATCTCAAATACGGTTATTGTTGCAAAAGACGGCGTAGAGGCCCTTGATTATCTTCACGGGACGGGCATGTATGCCGGAAGGGATGCGAAGAATCTGCCGGTCGTTGTCCTGCTGGACCTGAAACTGCCCAAAATAAACGGCTTGGAGGTACTGAGGGGCATTCGACAGGATGAGTTCACCAAACTGATCCCCGTGGTCATCCTCACATCATCCTCAGAGCAGAAGGACGTGATCGAAGGGTATAAACTCGGCGCCAACAGTTATGTCCGAAAGCCGGTTGATTTCGAACAGTTTGTGGAGGCTGTCAAGCTTCTTGGCCTCTATTGGACCCTCTGGAATGAACCGCCACATATGAATAAGTGAATGGTGGTGAAGGCGGTGAAGCGATATAAGCTCATGGTTCATTGCTCATAGCAAGGGTTTTGAAACCATCAGCCGTGAGCGATGAGCGAGGAACGAGATATGGGCTTGTCTGTCAGTGGTAATTACTGGAGGAACAGGGTGATAAGAAATATGAGTTTTTCTTTAGAAAGTCCGGCTTTTTTTAGTATACCCTGGAGAGTGCCTTTCTTTGGAGGTTTGCTGGAATGTACTGGCACTGGTATAGTAACAGTGCCTTCTCCTGACTGCTTTTGGTATATGCGATGGCTACCTGTCTGTCTTTTAAACACAAAGCCTTCTTTTTCGAAAGCTCTGCAAATTTCATGGCCACTAACCTGCGGGAGCTTACCCATTAATTACAAGCTCAAGTTCGTGCGTCTGATGTGTCTTGGCAAAATGAGGGATGTTTTCTATTCCAACCACTTCAACATATCCTTCAGCGGCGTCTTTAAGCATATAAATGGCCTCTTCGATGGTATCACCTTCAGTGGTTATATCAAGCTCGGGGCAATAAACCACATAACCTCCCTCTTCAGCAGAGCTAAGTTCAGCAGTGATTTTTATTTTTCTCATGCCAAGCCTCCATCTATAAAATTAAGAAGTAATGTAGCCCTAAGTGGTTGGTATGTCAATCGAAAATGTGATTATGTTGGCAGACTTAGTGATAGTTTGGGATTTTTACGAGAGTGCCGCTGTGCACCTTATTTGCTGAATCGATAAAAGGAGAAAAGGCATGGGAACCCCACTACGTATTTTGATCGTTGAAGATTCTGAAGATGATACACTGCTGATGGTCCGTGTGTTTAAAAAAAGCGGTTATGATCCAACATATGAACGGGTTGAAACCGCTGAGACCATGGCCGAGGCCCTTGAGAGAGAGGTATGGGACATCATCATATCAGACTATAGGATGCCCCGGTTCAGCGGTCTTGAAGCGCTCAAACTATACAAAGAGAAAGGGCTCGATATCCCCTTTATCATCGTTTCAGGTACCATCGGTGAAGAGGTTGCAGTAGAAGCAATGAGAGTCGGTGCACATGATTATGTGATGAAGAATAATCTCCCCCGCCTCATTCCTGCTGTTCAAAGAGAACTCGGGGATACAGAATCAAGAAGAGAGCGCAAGTTGGCGGAGGAGGCGCTGCGGGAGAGCGCGGAAAAATACCTG
>PNOM01000090.1 GCA_013824835.1 Syntrophus sp. (in: bacteria)
ATAATGAAGAAATTTTACAGTTGTGATAAATAATACTCAGTGAAAAAATCATTATGAAGCAAATTGAGTTTACTGATATAGAAGGGATTGAAGTAGGACACGCGCAGAATATGAACGCTGCGACGGGCTGCACAGTTGTTCTTTGCAAAGACGGCGCGACAGCCGGTGTGGATGTCCGTGGCGGCGCGCCGGGCACGCGGGAGACGGATTTACTCAATCCGGTCAACATGGTGCAGAAAATTCATGCAATAATGCTCGCGGGCGGCAGCGCCTTCGGACTGGATGCTGCCGCAGGCATCATGAAATACCTGGAAGAAATGAAAATCGGTTTTGATGTCAATGTAACTTTCGTGCCGATTGTATGCGGAGCCGTCTTATTCGATTTGACCATTGGGGATTTCAAAGTAAGGCCGGATGAGGAAATGGGTTATCAGGCCTGTTTAAAGGCAGGCAAGATTTGTCCGCAGGGAAATATCGGCGCAGGCACTGGCGCAACGGTCGGCAAAATCCTGGGCATGGATCGCGCCATGAAAAGCGGCCTGGGCAGCTACGCCCTGCAAATCGGTGACCTGAAAGTAGGCGCGATGGTAGCTGTCAATTGTCTTGGCGATGTGATTGATCCTGATACCGGCGAAAAACTTGCCGGGCCTGTAAGCGATAACGGGAAAACGCTGGCTGATACGGAAGACATCATGATTCAGACTTATGCCCAAAAGAAAAATCTTTTCAGCGGTAATACAACCATCGGTGTCATTGCTACGAATGCAGCCTTTAATAAAGCGCAGGCAACAAAACTGGCTTCGATGGCGCAAAACGGTTATGCACGCACGATGCGTCCCGCCCATACAATGGTTGACGGTGATGCCATCTTTGCTCTCTCTACCGGTATCGTCGAGGCGGACTTAAGTGTTGTGGGCCTGCTTGCCGCGCGGGTAATGGAACGCGCAATTATCTCCGCCATTAAAAATACTGCATCCCTTTGTGGATTAAAATGTTATGGGGATTTTTTATCGCCCGCCCATCGGGTTTGAAGTCAAACTCTTTGTGCCCCCAGGCAGAACAGGGGGCTTACCAAATGAGTTATTGAACGATTGATGTCCCCATTAACAGCCAATCATCTGCCTTCTTCTTTTACCTTATATATGTCGTTTTATCTTTTACGTTTTTTCTTGGCACCTTTTGGGGTTCAGATACGCATTTGCCGAGACAAATAAGCGCGACCGGATTTTTTGCCTGGTCTATGCCAAGTATCTCCTTTACCACCTTTTTATCGAAGAGGGTAAACCAGAGAGAACCCAGTCCTAATGAATGGGCGGCAAGATGCATGTTCTGAATTGCTGCGGCACAAGCAGCCTGATATGCCACGTTGCCATCTTCCATAAACATATCTACACCCGTCTTCTTTGGGTCTCCTACAATAGCAATGATGACAGGCGCCTGCTGAAGGAAATCGATCTGATATGAATCGAGCCACTTCCAGCCGCTTCTCTCAAGCGCCCACATCCTGCATCTGTTGGCTTCATCAAAAATTTTGCCCTTAGCCTCTTTACTGGTAATCACAAAGAATTCCCAGGGCTGGGTATTGAGCGGCGATGGTGCCCATGTTGCGGCCTCCAGTATCTTCTCAATCACTTCTTCGCTCACCGGTTCCGGTAGATAATCACGGCAACTTCTTCTTTCCTGCATAGCTTTAAACAGGTCCATATCCATCCTCCCATCTAACAATGTGTTTTTAATAAAACAATGTTATCCACAATCAATAAAACTCCTACAGTCTCTATCCATCGATCACCCTATGGGGTTACATCTTGCCTCTACACATTTTATTTTACATTTCTCTGTATATTAACGACATCCGGATGACCATACTTAGACGCCCTAATCAACGCCGTATCACCAGTAGAACTCTTTGCGTTGACATCCGCGCCTTTATCAATCAGAATGCGCATAACGTCTATATGTCCAAACCAGGCTGCGTGCATCAGGATTGAATGGATATCTTCCCTTCGTTATATTTGTGAATCAGCATAGAGATGAGGGATTGATAGGGGAGACCTTCCTCAATCGCCTTTGCCTGGATTTTCTTCAGGTCTCGCTCGGTCATCCGGATGTTGATCCTTTTCTGTTTGGTCAAGCTATTGCGGGCATACTCCTCATACTGCTTATTTTCTTTCTTGGTGAGATCAGAGACCCATTCTTCGGCCTCAAGCGATTTTGTTAGCTCCATTTCTTCTTTATCGATGTATTGCACTTTTGTCATCTTTTGCCTCCCAAATACTTCTTTGTTGCCTTACTGTTTGGTATTATCATTTTCAAAAATGTTTTCTCATCATCTTCGACATATGGTACTGAATATATGTAGTCTTCAATCTTCACCAGGAATACCCGCTGATTGGGGTATTTTTCAGGGTTCGGGTGTTTCACGCGGTCAACCAGATCGCCGGAAACAATCGCCAGGACGACTTGCTCAAAAGACACTCCGCGTAGTTTCTTGAGCAGTTCATTCTTTTCATCATTCCAATCATAATATTTCATAAAGGTGTGCCTATTGTATTCCTTTTATAGAATAGCGGAGCTTGATGTATTTGTCAATAATTTTAAAGGCATAATTAATTATCTTGACACCATGTTCCCGGGGATTTTATATTTCTCCTGTGCGTGATTCAATAACCTCTGCAATACTTGCAAGCATGAGCGACGGTGTGCTCGTCTTTAATTTCAATGGTCACATTGTATTCTCAAATGAGGCGGCCCTTAATGTGCTTCATCTTCAGAAAACGGAAGTAATCGGTAAAAGATACGTCGATTTGTTTATGGTGGAATCGGAGAATGATGCCTTCAATGATATACTTTTCAGCGGCATACAGAACAAGGAGACCCATACCCACAGTGAGGTGACCTTTCGCCGGTCTGATGGAGAGAAGATTGATCTTGCCGTGACCACATCCTTTCTTCACGGGAAAACAGGGGCTGGAGAGAAAGAAGGCATTGTTGTCGTATTCAAGGATATTACTCAATTAAAGGCTCTGGACCGTGCAAGGAAACGGGTTGTTGATCACCTGTCCCATGAGCTGAAGACGCCCCTCGCAATTATCAGGGCGACTTTGAAAAGGGTCAGCCAGCCTGAGAATGTAAAGCTTGTTGAGCGGATGAGTCAGAATCTGGAACGTTTACAGGATATCCAGCTTGAGGTAGAGGATATTATCAGGGAGGTCAACGTCAAGGAAGAAAAGGTCATCGGGTCTTTGATGGAACAGACGGTCGATCTTCTTGATATCGTCGCAGAGAAGAATGAGCTCTATAGAAAACCGATAGAATTGCTCAAAGAAGAAGTCAGGCAATTATTCGATATACGCTATATCCATTCCCAGCCATTGGAGACAGGAACATCCGTTTGTGAGTTGTGTGACCGCGTAGAGACCCTTGCTTTGAATCGTCAGGTGGCATTGCGGAGGGATGTAGAAGGTAATCCGAAGATATGGATAGATCCGGATACGATGAGCAAGGTCCTCATGGCCCCCGTTAAAAATGCCCTTGAAGCTACCCCTGAAGGGGGTGAGGTTGTTGTTTCTCTCAGGGCTCGCGATGGACTGGTGGTAATTGAAATCAGGGATACGGGGGTTGGTATTACACCGGAGAGTCAGAAGCAGATCTTCGGAGGTTTTTATCATGCGAAGGATACAGATTATTATACTACGAAGAAGCCCTTTGATTTTGGGGCAGGGGGGAAAGGGCTCGATCTCCTTCGACTGAAGATATTATCAAAAGTCTATAATTTCCGGATTGAATGGGAGAGCAGACGATGTCCGTTTATACCTAAGGAGACTGACCTTTGCCCCGGTTCTATTTCAGCATGCACCTTTGTTCAGAGTCAGGAAGAGTGCGCGCGGTCCGGTGGCACAACCTTCAGGCTTCTTTTCCCGCGTTTATAATTCCATCCTATTTTTCCTTAAATATCAGCTCAGGCCTCTTCATGAATACGGTTGTGTCAGGGGGTACTGATTCGGTGAGCCATACGTTTCCACCGATGACCGAGCGGGCTCCGATAGTGGTTTTGCCTCCGAGTATGGTTGCGTTCGCATAGATAATCACGTCATCTTCAATAGTAGGGTGCCGTTTCTGATTCCGCAGTTGTTCGCATTCTTCCTTGCTCAGAGATAATGCACCGATGGTGACCCCCTGGTATATCCTCACCCGGTTCCCGATAATCGTTGTTTCACCGATTACCACCCCTGTTCCGTGGTCTACGAAAAAGCTTTCTCCAATCTCAACGCCTGGGTGGATATCAATTCCGGTGAGACTGTGGGCATACTCGGTCATAATCCTTGGGATAAGAGGTACACCCTCGATATGGAGCTGATGGGCGATTCGGTATACGGATATTGCATAGAGCCCCGGGTAGCTGAAGATGATCTCGTCATAGTACTTTGATGCAGGATCGCCCTCATAGGCGGCCCTGATATCCTTTGCGAGCGTTGCCTGAAGATCAGGTATTCTCTTGAGGAAGTTTATTGTGGCCCTCTGACCCCTTTCCTCGCATTGTGTGCAGGGAAGATCAAACCTGAGGCAATCGTGGCGTATTGCAAAGGTAATCTGGTCAGAGAGGGCCTGAAAAAGTTCCATGACCTCCTGGCCAAAGTAGTACTTGATATTGATTTCATCGAGGCTGGTCTCGGAAAAGTATCCGGGATAGATAATCCGAAAGGCCCGCTTAATGATATCGATTGCTGATATCCTTGAAGGTACCGGTTCCGGTCCGATATGGCTGAATCTGCCTTCCTGATCGTGCAATGACACGAGTGTATCGACGATTGAGGGGATTTCGCTCCGGAAATCATTGGTGGTGGAGATTTCCATTTTGCATGAGCCTTTTCCGTTCTCCCCGTTATTCACAGTATCCATAATGCCTCCTCTTACAATTAATGGGGCTCCCTTTGTCCCCCTTACTTCATGTTCAAGGTTCGGGGTTCAAAGTTCAACGTTGAACATAGAACATTGAACGTAGAACAGGGTTTCTTACCAAGCTGTTAAAATAACATGAAAAGGGGGAAAATTAAAGAAATGAATAGGGGAAGGCACTGCCCCATGCCTCCCTGGATGGATTTTCAAAATGTGTTTACATCCTTGTGTGAAAACTATGAAGGCTTGCTGCAACTCTGCAATTGACAAGACCTTCTAAAACGTAATAGCTTTAAGCAGGTTTTTTCTTAATTATTACCATGATTGTTTGAGGGATTCTTGATTGTACAGATGAAAAACGAACCAACAATGACCGTGGGTATTCTGGACAGACAGCGCGAGGTCACAGGGCGCCTTAATGGAGATTTTGTCGGGGAAGGGTTCGGCCCTGTGTCAGGGAGGTTTTCAGCAAAAACAGAGTCCGGGATGATTGTACTTACTAATGAGCAGTGCCACGAAATTGCCCGTTCCCCCTTTATCAGACTTACTGGTCTGATAAAGCAGCATATATTTAGCCCACACGAAGGGCGAGAGGGGGAGGGCGGGGTACCCGCAAGAGCGGGTCGTGGCTTGATGCCGGGTGAGGGGGCGACGCAAGCCCCTTTGACTGCCGGAAAGGATTCCACCTTTACCCTTTTCAATGTGATTATCGGGATCAGTTTCCATTGGGAGAGGAGAGAGGATCAGACCTTTCAGGGAAACCTGATTCTCGCGGAGCGTGAGGACGGAACGATCACTGCAATCAACGAAATCCTTTTGGAAGACTACCTGCAAAGCGTGATCTCTTCAGAGATGAGCCCTGCTGCCCCGTTGGAATTTCTGAGGACCCATGCCATACTCTCGCGGAGCTGGCTTCTTAAAGCTTTGGAACGGAAAAGACGTTTCACAGGACGTGGGACGTTCAGTCGCTGCGCTCCTTTGGACGTGGGATGTGAAGGCGTTTACGTCCCGGCGCAATCGGATATCCCAGCGAATGTAAATGAGCGGATATCCCATGCTCATACGGAAGAGATTGTACGCTGGTATGAACAGGAGGACCACGATCTTTTCGATGTCTGCGCTGATGACCATTGCCAGCGTTATCAGGGAATCACGAAGATCCTGTCCGACAAGGCCGCGGAAGCGGTTTGGAAAACCCGTGGACAGGTCATCACCTACGATAATGAGATTTGTGACGCCCGGTACTCCAAGGCATGCGGTGGACTGACGGAAGCCTTCGAAACCGCCTGGGATGATACACGAATTCCTTATCTGACGAGCATTTCGGATGCAGCGATCCTTCACCGCCCTGTTGCGACAGAGGAAGCAGTAACCCGCTGGATCCTTTCTGAACCTGAGGTATACTGTAACACAAAAGATGCGGCTATTCTCGACAAAATCCTCCCTGATTTTGACCGCGAGACAAAGGCATTTTTCCGCTGGACAATCGCGTATTTCCGGGAAGAGCTGGAAGAAATCCTGCGGGAAAAATCGGGCCTTGATTTTGGGACCCTCAAAGAAATTGAACCCCTTTCCCGTGGTGCTTCGGGACGGATATACAGGCTCAAGATTACCGGATCAATAAGAAGCGTGATTGTAGGAAAGGAGCTTGAAATACGGCGCTGGCTCTCAAAAACCCATCTTTACAGCAGCGCTTTTATAGTAAAGGCGGAATACGGCGCTCACGGAGAAATCGAACGGTTTATCTTTTATGGTGCAGGGTGGGGACACGGGGTCGGGCTTTGTCAAATCGGCGCTGCGGTCATGGCAACCCGGGAGTTTTCTGCGGACAAAATCCTGCGGCATTATTTCCCGGGCACGGAAATCAGGAAGGTCTATTGAATAAGCGACGGTTCAAGACCGCTTTTGTCCTTGGCGCAGGGCTGGGGATGCGGCTCCGCCCTCTCACCGGGAAATGTCCCAAGCCGCTCCTCCCTATAGCCGGCCGTCCTGTCATTACCTACGCCATGGACCACCTCCTGGATATGGGGGTAGACCGTTTTATCGTGAATACCCATCATTGCCCGGAAGTCTATGGAGAGAAGTTCCCTGACAGGCTATGGAGGGGTGCGCCGATTATCTTTCGTAATGAACCCGTTCTTCTCGATACAGCAGGGGGCCTGAAAAACATAGAAGACCTTCTCGACGACGATGACGCCATTATCTGCTATAATGGCGATGTAATGAGTGATTTACCCCTTCAAAAGCTCATAAGATCACACGAGGAGGCAAGACCCGAGGTAACACTTGCCTTGAGAAGCAGCGGCCCTCTGCTCAATGTTAATATCAGCCGGGAAGGGGATATCTGCGACCTCAGGCACGTACTGGGAAACCGGGGGGCTCAAAGCTGCCTCTTTACCGGTATTTATGCGGTTGAAACGTCCTTTCTCCAGCGCCTGGAGGCCAATAAAATAGAATCCGTTATCCCGGTTTTTTTGAGGCGCATTACAGATAAACCGGGGTCTATCCGGGGCATCGTCATAGATGAAGGCCAATGGCACGATATAGGCTCAGCGGAAGAGTACGAATCCCTGAATACAGCTACATCAAGCATTGAGGCGACTTTGTGAATATGATCGCATTCGCCCGGGAAGCCCTGGGGCTTCCAGAGTCCCAGCCTCTTGAGCTTACTCCCCTGACAAAGAGGGGTTCAGACCGGAACTACTTCAGGCTCACATGGGGCAATGCGGATTCGGCCATTCTTGTCCATTATGACCCGAAACGGGTAGAAAACGCGTATTACGCGGATATCTCCATGTTCCTCCAGGAGATTGGTGTTCCTGTGCCCCGCCTTATACGGCATGACCGGAAAGGCTGCCTCATCCTCATGGAAGACATGGGAAATCAAGACCTCTGGTCCTTTAAAGATACCCCATGGGAAACGAGGTGTATGCTCTATCAGAAGACGCTGGTCGTCATTCATAAATTTCACTCCTTTCCTGAAAAGGCATTCCCTTTCCGACGGGTAAGGCTCATGGAAGGCTTTGGTTCTGACCTCTATCGCTGGGAGCGGGATTATTTCAGGGAACACTTTGTGAACAATGTCTGCGGCATCAAGCTTGAACCGCCCATGGAACAGGAGATTGAGACGGAGCTTTCCGCCCTTGCAGGGCGGCTGGAACGAACAAAACGCTCCCTTGTGCACCGCGATCTGCAATCACAGAATGTAATGATACGCAATAATGAACCTATTCTTATCGATTTCCAGGGGATGCGTTTCGGAAACCCTTTCTATGATCTGGGCTCTCTTCTCTGCGATCCCTATGTGGTGTTTTCCGACAATGAAATCAACGAACTGCTCTCCTTTTATTACAGCCTGTCGAAACAGGACCTTGGTTGGTCCGCCTTCCTTGGTTGTTTCTGGGAAGCGGCAGCACAGCGTCTCATGCAAGCCCTGGGCGCCTATGGATTCCTGGGCCTCACAAAAGGAATGACTGCCTTTCTGGCCTATATCCCTGCGGGGCTTAATAATCTTCAACATGCCGCATCACAGGGGGCATTGCTCCCCCATCTGTGTGATCTCTCCCGGTTATGCAGAAAAGCACTCGATCAGAACAACTCCCTGCTGCGGAATAATCGGAACATGACTATATAAAGAGGGGTGATGGCGAACATGAAAAGAGATCAATATGTCCATGGTTATACGGAAGAAGAGCACGCGAGACTCCATGATCAGGCTGCCACCCTGACAGAACTGCTGCACGGTGATACACATTATTCCAAGGGAAGCATTGTACTTGAAGCAGGATGCGGGGTAGGGGCGCAATCAATAATCCTTGGAAAAAACAGCCCGGAAGCCCATTTTTTATCAATTGATATTTCCGGACAATCCCTTGATAAGGCAAGGGCGCTGATTGGGAGGGAAGGGCTGCTGAACGTTCAGTTTCAGATTGCAGACATTTATAATCTCGCCTTTGAAGAGGATAGCTTTGATCATGTTTTTGTCTGTTTTGTTCTGGAGCATCTTTCGAGACCTCTCGAAGCGCTCCTTCATCTTAAGAGGATATTGAAGCCGAAGGGGTCCATCACTGTCATTGAGGGAGATCACGGTTCTGCATATTTCTATCCTGAAAGCAAGAAGGCTCGTGCAACAATAGAGTCTCTTATCCGTATCCAGGCCGCTATGGGCGGGAACTCACTCATAGGCCGCCAGACCTATCCTTTACTCAAGGCATCGGGTTTCCACAATGTCTCTGTTTCACCAAGGATGATCTATGTAGATGCTGACAGGCCGCAGCTTGTGGAGGGGTTTACGAGAAATACCTTTATCGCCATGGTGGAGGGGGTGAGGGAACAGGCCCTTCATCTTGGTATGATAGATGAGATTACATGGGAAGAAGGCATCGATGATCTCAGGAGGACAACGGAAAAGGACGGGACCTTCTGCTACACCTTTTTTAAAGGCATAGCAATAAAACCCTCGGGAATCTAAAGGTGTCTTGTTCTAATCTCACGACGGCGGTCGCGAGGCATGATGATGCGTACCTCGGTCCCTTCCCCGGGCAGAGATTCAACCTCCACGAGACCTTTATTTTCCTGAACAATCCTCCTGGCCATGGTCAGCCCAAGGCCCAGGTAGTTAAATTTTGTACTGAAGAAAGGGTCGAAGATGAAAGGGAGGTGCTCAGGCAGGATACCTTCTCCGGTATCTTTAACCCGGATAAGTACCTCATTCCCATTGATAGAACCGGTTACTGTGACCGTGCCTTTCGTTGAGATTCCCTCCACGCTATTCTGAATGATGCACTGAACTGCCCGGATAAGGAGGGGGAGATCACCGAACATGGGCACTGAAGGCAGGGTCTCGGGATCAGGAAATTCAATCACTGATGAATTCCCTTCAGGGCGCAAAAAGAAGGTATTTTTTACCCCCTCAAAAATATCAGAGAGGGTTAAGGCGGCATAGCGGGTCGAATGAATCCTGGCAAACTCCACCAGGCGGTCGATTATATATTCCAAACGCTTGGCCTCAGTATGAATGATAGTGCTGTACTGGGCATACTCGTCAGGGGAAATCTGTTTTTTGGCCAACCGCAGGGCAAACCCGCCAATAGATACAACGGGATTTCTAATCTGGTGGGAAATCTGGTCGGTCATCATTCCAAGGCCGGAGAATCTCTCTGAGCTGAGGTACTGTTTTTCCATCTTTTTGAGATGGGTGATATCCTGAATGGTAAAAATTATAATCTCATGGCCAAGGGAATCCCCCTTATAAAGAACCGTGGAGAGATTCACAAAAAGGGTACCCCTGTTTTTTCTGCGTAACAATGCCTCTCCTTCGAAACCAGCGCCCTCCCGGGTCATCCTCAAAATATTGGGGAGGAAGAATTGGGTATCTTCAGGGAGAAAAAGGGTTTCCATTGATTTGTCGTCAAGAGAGTCTTTCGAGTAGCCGAGGAGCGTCAATGCGAGGGTGTTGGTAAAATAAATGATGCCATTGCCGTCAGTTAGTATAATACCTGTTTTAATAACCTCGACCAGTGTACTGCTCAGACTGTGCGGCCAAGAAACAGGATTTACTTTCGTTACTTCCTTCATCTTTTGCCCATTTTATATCTTATTATAAATGAATCTTTTTTGTCACTATGAGATTATATAAATGTGGAACAATTAATAAAATGTGACAGGCGATAATTTGCGATGGTTACTTTTTGTCCGGTCAGCGGAGACTGGGAACAATTGCGCGATATTGGGCGCCGGAGGGGTTTTTCCTGTCAGGTACAAGGGCAACCGGTTCCTGGGCGGAACAGCGATTCTTCTGCACTTCCTTTAAAAAAGACCGTGAAGCAAAGCTGTCGGCTCTAATGGTGATCATCTCTTTTCCAAGATCATAGAGTATGACAATGCCTTCCACCGCCTTCACGCGGCGTGATTCGAGGGTTATCGTAAAACGGGTTTCCCTGGGAATATTTTTTGATGATAGAGTGTTGCTGTAACAGGGATTATCCCATGAGAAACAGGGAAGCCCGGTAAGAATGAGTGTTATGGCGACAAGAATTACAGGAATAATAGTCTTCATTTCTCAGGGGTTTATAGGTACCCAAGCCCTGTGAGAGGGCACCCATTTTCCGCCCACCCATTGCCCCGGTATCTGAATCCACTGTCCTGGAGGGGCCTCATTGCTATATTCCGAACTGCCGTCTCCGGAGTCCGGTGAGGGATATGCAGGGATTCCAGATCCTGAAGATGGATCAGGGTACGCAAGAGGAGGAGACGCAGTGATCGGGTCTGATAATACGCGGTATGGTACAACAACTTCAAAATCCGGACTACTGTAATATCCATATGGAGCCCAGTAGGGATAATAAAAAGGACTCCACCAAAAGGCGCTGCCCCACCATGGATAATAAGGTCCCCAGCCCCAGTATCTCCCGTACGGACGGTAGCCCGAATAGTATGGGCGATAACCTGGATTGGAATAATAGGAACCGCGATAGCCGCCACCGTAACCGCCTTGCCCCCCGCGGTAGCCGCCCCGATAGCCGCCACCATAGCCGATTTGTCCCCCATGATAGCCGCCACCATAGCCGATTTGTCCCCCATGATAGCCGC
>PNOM01000091.1 GCA_013824835.1 Syntrophus sp. (in: bacteria)
GCCTACCGTCCCCTTCCTTTACGGTATCCCCGAAATCTGGTATAGTATTCGATGGACAGACTGGTTGTTAAAGGGGCACGGCAGCATAATCTCAAGAACATCGACGTGGACCTTCCGCGGAACAAAATGGTGGTCATTACAGGGCCGAGCGGTTCGGGAAAGTCGTCCCTTGCCTTTGATACGATCTATGCTGAGGGACAGAGGAGATACGTGGAATCCCTCTCTTCCTATGCCCGCCAGTTCCTTGAGCTTATGGACAAGCCCGATGTGGACTACATCGAAGGGCTCTCCCCTGCCATCAGCATTGAGCAGAAGACCATCAGCAAGAACCCCCGGAGTACCGTCGGCACGGTTACGGAGATTTACGATTACCTGAGGCTCCTCTTTGCCCGGATCGGCCGCGTTTACTGCTATAGCTGCGGCAAGGAGATTACGAGCCAGCACGCGCCCCAGATCGTCGACAGTATCCTCGCCCTCGGCCCGGGCACTATGCTCACAGTCCTTGCCCCCATTGTCCGGGGGAGAAAAGGGGAGTACCGAAAAGAGCTTGACGACCTGAGGAAACAGGGCTTTTCCCGGATAAAGCTGAATGGCGCAATCGTCGATCTTTCCGAAGAGATCGTACTCGATAAAAACAAAAAGCATGAGATTGATGTAGTCATTGACAGGATTACCTTGCGGGAGGGGGTAGAGCGGAGGCTTTATGAGGCGGTAGAGCTTGCCCTCCACAAGGCGGAAGGCATCATCAAGGTGGAGACAGGGAAAAAGATCCTTGTATTCAGTGAAAAATTCACCTGCCCTGACTGCGGCATCAGCTATCCTGAGATTGCGCCGAGGATGTTCTCCTTTAATAATCCCTACGGCGCCTGCCCTACCTGTCTGGGCCTCGGGGTCAAGGAATATTTCGACCCTGCCCTGATCGTACCCAACCATGATCTTTCCCTGAGAGAAGGGGCGGTAGTCCCCTGGAGTGAAAAGAGCCCCGTGCTTCTTATGCCCTTTCTTGAGGCCCTTGTAAACCGTTACAAAATCAATATCAGGACACCCTTCAAGGACCTGCCAAAAGAGGCCCAGGACGCGGTCCTTTACGGTACGGGGGGAGAGGAAATCGAGTATTTTATCGACAAGGGATCTAAGAGACATTTTATCAAAAAACCCTTTGCAGGGGTGATCAAGGAGCTTCAAAAGGATTGGGAGCACGCCGAATTTTTTGAAAAGGCACGGCTCGAAAGGTTCATAAACCTAATACCCTGCCCGGACTGCAACGGCGCCCGTTTAAAGAAAGAGATGCTCTGGGTGAAGATTAATGATCTGAATATCGATGAGGTGGCACGGATGACCATTGCCCGGGGCCTCGACTTCTTCACCACCCTCACTCTGACGGATAAAGAACAGGAGATTGCCCGGACGATCCTCAAGGAGATTGCATCCCGTTTGAAATTCCTCCTCGATGTAGGGCTCGATTATATCTCCCTGAGCAGGAATTCGGCAACCCTCTCCTCAGGGGAATCCCAGAGAATCAGGCTTGCCACCCAGATAGGATCGGGTCTGACAGGGGTCCTCTATGTCCTTGACGAACCGAGCATAGGACTCCATCAAAGGGATAATGACCGGCTCCTCGCCACCCTGTTCAGATTGAGGGACCTTGATAATACGGTCATTGTGGTGGAACATGACCACGATGCCATTGTCTCCTCCGATTATGTGATCGACCTCGGCCCAGGGGCAGGAGAAAACGGCGGTTATCTTGTGTTCCAGGGCACACCCAAGGAACTGGCCCTCCACGCGGAATCGATTACAGGGATGTATATTTCAAAGCGATTGGAGATTGCGACGCCTGCCAGAAGACGGGAACCGAAGGGCCGTATCCGGATCAACGGGGCCCGGTCCAACAACCTGAAGGGCATTGATGTGGATATCCCCCTCGGAATCTTTACCTGTATTACCGGGGTCTCAGGGTCAGGCAAGAGCACCCTGATCGTTGATACCCTCTATCCCCTCCTCAAGCAGAAGCTCTACAAATCAAAGGACAGGGCAGGAGATACGGACGGAATTGAAGGTTTTGAAGCCATAGACAGGGTCATCGATATCGACCAGTCACCGATCGGCAGGACGCCGCGGTCAAATCCCGCAACCTATACGGGCGTCTTTACCCATATCAGGGATCTCTTCACCAAAATACCTGAATCACGGATGAGGGGATATAAAGGGGGCAGATTTTCTTTTAATGTGAAGGGCGGAAGGTGTGAAACATGCGCAGGTGAAGGCTACGTGAAGATAGAGATGCAGTTTCTTCCTGATGTCTACATAGTCTGCGATGTCTGCAAGGGAAAGAGATATAACCGGGATACCCTGGAGATCAAATACAAGGGGAAGAGCATTGCAGATACCCTCGATATGACCGTTACCCAGGCAACGGAATTTTTCGCATCCATCCCCCCCATCAAGTCAAAGCTCCGGGTCTTGAACGAGGTAGGTCTCGGATATATACGGCTCGGCCAGGCAGCGACCACCCTCTCCGGCGGGGAAGCCCAGAGGATAAAGCTCTCCCGGGAACTCTCAAAACGGGATACGGGAAGCACCTTTTATATTCTTGACGAACCGACTACAGGGCTCCATTTCGTGGACATAGAGAAGCTCCTCCATGTACTCATGGAACTGGTTGAGCGGGGGAATACGGTGGTGGTGATTGAACATAATCTGGATGTGATAAAATGCGCCGATTACATCATTGATCTTGGGCCTGAGGGGGGAGACAAAGGCGGGACTCTTGTGGCAAAAGGCAAGCCCGAGGCAGTAATGGCGGCCCCTGAGAGCTATACAGGCGTATTTCTCAAGAGATATCTGAGTAGCGGAGGACTATGAAGAGACTGATAGTAATACCGGCGCGATACGCATCAACAAGGCTTCCGGGAAAGCCCCTCCGGGAGATCAGGGGGAAATCCCTTATCCAGCTGGTTTACGAGAAGGCCGCTGACCCAGGGCTCAAGGCCCGGGTGATTATTGCAACCGATGATGAACGTATAGAAAAGGCAGCCCGTGTCTTTGGCGCCGAGGTGGTGATGACAAGCCCGGAGTGCCGAAGCGGCACGGACAGAGTCCATGAGGCCATATCAGGCCTGGAAGGGGACTATATTGTCAATCTCCAGGGCGATGAGCCTTTCATTCACCCTGCCATGATTGATGCGCTATTTACGGCTATGGAGAAGGAACACCTCGATATGGCAACCCTTTGTACCCCTATAAAGGATGAAAGGGAGTTTAACAATCCCGATACGGTAAAGGTCGTCATGGATTGCACAGGCTTTGCCCTCTATTTTTCCCGGTCTCCCATACCCTTTCTGAGAGGGAGGCAGGATGTCCCACTCTATGCCCATGTTGGCATCTACGCATTTTCACGATCCTTTCTTGCCCGCTTTGTTGCCCTGGAAAAGAGCGCCCTTGAGGAAGCGGAATCCCTTGAACAGTTAAGGGTTCTGGAGAACGGTTTCAGGATTAAGGTGATCCCCGTTGCCTATGATGGTTTCGGGATAGATACGGAAGAAGACCTGAAGAGAGCAAAAACTATACTGGGGAAAACCGAAGGTTTTAACCCAGATTTTCCATTAGGATGAGCATCCGTGTCGGGATATTCCAAGCAAACACGCTCTTACGCTCCAGCGGCTTCAATCGCTCGCGTTCGGCTTCGTAACTTTTGCTTATGCAAAAGACCAAGCTTCCTCGCCTCACGACGGTTTGCTTAAGGAATGTCCCAACACCATGCCCTAACGACATATCTGGGTTAAATTTCAGCTTGCAATCAAGTTGACTCAAACAAGGGGGATGTGTTCCTCTTTGTAAACACTTGATTTTGATCGCAAGTTGAAATAACTAATACTATAAGAAAAGGCAGGATTGACCTGACACCCTTCAGGTATTATGTATCTATAACAGGTACCGCGAATAGTTTATTCAAATTTGCATTAAAGATGACGCTAATATTTTTTGTCATTGCGAGCGAAGCGAAGCAATCTCAATAACTTAGATTGCCGCGTCGCTATGGCTCCTCGCAATGACTTAATTACGAATTGGAATCAGGGGAGGGCATGAGCATGCAAAGGGTTCTGATCTTTTTAATGATATGCTTTTTTTCTGCGGCACCCTATGCTGAAGGAGGTCTAAGGGAAAGGGTGTTTGAAACCACCCTTCCGAATGGTCTGAAGGTGCTTCTCCTCGAGGATCACAAGGCGCCGGTTGTAACCTTTCAGGTCTGGTACCGGGTGGGGTCGAGAAATGAGGCATGGGGGAAGACGGGCCTCTCCCATATGCTGGAACATATGATGTTCAAGGGTACAAAAAGGGTCAGCGGGGAGACCTTTACGCGGTTGATTCAGGAAAACGGGGGGAATGATAATGCCTTCACATCTGAAGATTTTACCGCCTATTTTACAAACCTGAGTGCAAATAAGGTGCATGTGCCCATAAAGCTTGAGGCAGAGCGGATGCAAAACCTTCTCCTCAGGGAAGGTGATTTCCGGAAGGAACAGATGGTGATTATGGAAGAGCGGAGACTCAGGACAGAGGATAATCCCCAGGCATTCTTAAGTGAGCAGGTTCAGGCTGCCGCCTTTCAGACTCAGCCTTATCACTGGCCTATAATCGGCTGGATGGACGACATAAAGGGTCTAACTCTTGAGGATTTAAAGGCCTACTACCGCACGTACTACAACCCGGCAAATGCCTTTATTGTGGTCGCAGGCGATTTTAACAGGAATATACTCCTTTCCCAGATCAGAAATGCCTTTGCCGCCATCCCGAAAGGGCCTGTCTTGAAACAGTTAAAGCCTGTCGAACAGCCCCAGGTCGGGGAACGGCGTATTCTTGTAAAAAAGGAGGCGCAGCTCCATGCAATCATCATGGGTTACCACATCCCGAACCTCGGAAGTCCTGATGGATATGTCCTTGAGGTGATCTCAGGCATCCTCTCCGGAGGGAAGAGTTCACGCCTTTACGAGCGGCTTGTTCGGGAAAAGGGGCTTGCCCTGACCGTGAATGCAGAAAACTCTCTCCTCTCCAAGGACCCGGGACTTTTTCTTTTCACCGGAGAACTCCTGCCGGGAAAGGAGATCGCCCAATTGGAAAAGGCAATAGATGAGGAAATTGAGCGGCTGAAAACAGAACCTATAACAGACGAAGAGCTCGGAAAGGCAAAGAACCAGCTCGAAGCTGCCTTTGTCTTTGCCCAGGATTCACTTTTTACCCAGGCCATGTTTATTGCCCAGAATGAAATCCTTTTCGGCTGGAGAAAGATCGATGACTATATCCCCTCAATCCGTGCGGTGACGGCCGGGGATATCTCAAAGGTTGCAAAGAATTATCTCGTTCCGGAAAACCGGACAGTAGGGATACTCGTGCCCCAGCCACCAAAAGAGAATAAACCGATCCGTTCAGGGCCTCCAATAAAGGAGCGGATGATGCGATAAATAGACACAATTCACCGTGAAAATAGACGTAGATTGCCGCGTCACTTCGTTCCTCGCAATGACCGTTTACGATTTTTTTAAGGAGGCTTCATGGCAATAAAGAGTAAACCCTTCAATGCAGTTCTTTGCTGTATCATCGCGCTGTGCTCCTTCATTGCCCTTCCGGCACAGGCATCAGAGACCTTGCCCGTCTTCCAGAGGATGGCGCTCCCCAATGGTCTTATTCTTATCCTGAAAGAAGAACATTCCCTCCCCTTTGTTACAATGAAACTCCTCGTTGATGGAGGGCCGCGGAAAGACCCTGTTCAGCAGGAGGGTGTATCCCATCTTACGGCTCGCAGCCTGCTTCTCGGAACCTCTGCAAGGACAGCACAGAGGATCAATCATGATCTCGACTACACAGGGGCCGCTCTTGTAACATCAGTAGATCGGGACTATATGACCCTCACCCTCAGGGTGCTGAAAAAGGATCTTGAGAAAGGGTTCGGGCTATTTCTGGATACCCTTATTGAGCCTGTTTTTCCCGAGGATGAACTGAAGCGGGAAATTGGAAGGATACTCGCTGCAATACAGTCGCAGGAAGATAATCCCGGATGGATCGCAGAAACGGAGTTTGAGAAGACGCTTTTTCTCAACACCCCTTACGGTCACCCCGTGGAAGGGACGAAAGAAACCCTGAAGGGCATCACAAGGGACCAGGTGATTAAGTTTCACAGGACATTCTATCATCCGAATAATGCTGTTCTCGCAGTTATCGGCGATATTACCCTTGAAGAAATAAAGACCAGGCTTTTCCCCGGCCTTCTGAAATGGCAGAAAGGCATTGTGTCTGAAAACAGCTTCCGCCAGACATACAGCAAAGGGCCGAAGGCAATAAAGATACACAGATCTGTAACCCAGGCAAATATCACCATGGGAAATGAAGGAATAAGCCGGAGCAATCCCGACTATTATGCGGTAATGGTAATGAACTACATTCTTGGGGGCGGAGGATTTTCATCCAGACTTATGGAAGAGATCCGCAATAAGAGGGGATTTGCGTACTCTGCAACAAGCGCTTTCGAATCAGGCAAGCTGCCCGGCGACTTTCAGGTTACCCTCCAGACAAAAAATGCATCTGCCCGGGAAGCAATCAATCTTGCCGTAAAAGAGATGGAGAAGATGCGTAAGGGCCTTGTTTCAGAGAAGGAGCTGGAAGGTGCAAAAAGATACCTCATCGGGAGCTTGCCCCTCCGTTTCGATTCCCAGGCAAAACTGGCCTCTTTTATCGTACACGTTGAATTCTACGGTCTTGGTCTCGATTACCCCCGCAGATATCCCGCGCTCATTGGCGCGGTTACCCGCGAGGAGATACGCCGGGTAGCGCAAACCTATATCCACCCTGATAAACTCATCACCGTTATTGTAGGGGACCTGAAAGAGGCTGGTATGGAATAATAAACAGGGTATTGCGCAAGGGGCATAGAGAGTATTATCTTATTATATTGATGCACACCATATAAATGTGGAGGTTTTCATGTTTCGTACACGGTTTTTCAGGAATCATGGTTTCTTTGGGGCCGTCCTTTTTTCTTTTATCGTAATAATCCTGCTGATGCCCTTCGACAGCGCCTGGTCCCAGAACCGGAAACCTGTTGATCTGAGCACCGCAATCGTTCAGGTTGCCAAACGGACAATCCCTGCGGTGGTGCACATTGAGGTAACCGGTACCCAGGAGGTTGCTGCACCATCCTTTCCCTTTGAAAATGACCCCTTTTTCAGGCAATTTTTCGGCGCCCCGAAGGGGCCCCGCAAGTTCAAAAGGGAATTGAGAGGTGTGGGCACAGGCATGATCATTGATACCCAGGGACATATTGTTACCAATTATCATGTTGCCGGAGGGGCAAGCAAGATCGATGTGCTCTTTGCAAACGGCAAAAAGTATTCGGCAAAGCTCATAGGGAGTGACCCGAAGACCGACCTCGCAGTGCTCAAAATAGTTGGGAATGAGCGTTTTCCCTTTATTGCCTTCGGTGATTCCGACAAAACGGAGGTCGGCGAGTGGGTGGTTGCCATCGGCCATCCCCGTGGGCTGGACCAGACAGTTACCCAGGGCATCATAAGCGCAAAGCACCGCAGGGGCATCACTGACCCCAACAGTTTTCAGGACTTTATTCAAACCGATGCTGCCATCAATCCGGGGAATAGCGGCGGCCCCCTCCTGAATCTTCAGGGGGAGGTGATCGGGGTGAACGCAGTGATCATCTCCTCATCAGGCGGTTATGAAGGTATAGGTTTTGCCATACCGAGCAATATTGCCATCCACGTTGCCAGGACGCTGATTGCCCACGGAAAGGTGGAGCGGGGCTGGCTCGGGGTGACCAGCAAGGATGTTACGTCGGAGCAGGCCAAGGTCCTTGGCATGGAGGCCCTGAGAGGGGCATTTATTGTTGACGTTGTCAAGGGAGGTCCTGCAGATAAAGGGGGACTGAAAAAGAATGATGTAGTCATTGCCTTAAAGGGCAAGGAAATCCGCGATGCAGGAGACTTGCGTAATGAGGTTGCCAACACGCCTATAGGGAGCGAAATAAAGGTGACGGTCCTCCGGAACGGCAAGAAACAGGATTTTACCATCAAATCAGGTGACCTTCGGGTCATCACAAAGACCCTCGCAGGCTCAGTAAAACAGCGGTTAGGTGTAGAAGTGCGGCCTCCCTTACCGAGGGAAACAACCAGATACGGCATAGCTGCCGGTCAGGGCGTTGTGGTCACCAAGGTAGACCTGAAGAGCCCCCTTGGGTTAGCCGGTTTTGAAGTAGGCGATATGATACTCGAAATCAATGGTCAGGAGATCACCGGAATAGACACCTTTGTTGAAATGGTCGGCACCCTCCAGCCCAACCAGCCTGCAGCCCTCCTTGCCCTTGACCATAAAACAGGCAACAGGGGCACTATTCAGGTAAAGGCGCGGTGAATACTTAAAATAGTCCTTTCACCCTCCCTGTCTCAGTGTCAACGTCTATCCTTCTGTACGCAGGATCGGAACTTGTGCCCGGCATAAGACTGATTGTTCCTGTTACGGGACAAAGAAACCTGGCGCCCGTGAATATCAGGATATCCCGGACCGGAAGCACCCATCCCGTGGGTACACCCTTCAATTCGGGATTATGGGAGAGACTCAAATGGGTCTTGACCATCATTGTATAGTAGTCCTTCTTCTCCGGGTCAGCTTCCAGCTTCTTCGCCTTTTCTTCGGCCTCCGGAATCCACAGGACGCCATCTGCTCCGTAGACGTTCTTTGCAATGAGTTCAACCCTCTGTCTGAGCGGCATTTCAAGGGGGTAGAGGAAATGCAGACGCTGATTCTCCTTGCATGCATCCATAACTGCATCGGCAAGCTCGAGGGCGCCCTCTCCACCCTTCAGCCAGTGTTCGGAAAGGGCTACTCTTGCCCCTTCTGCCTCTGCAAAGCGGCGCACGATGGCTATCTCGTCCTTTGTATCCGTATTAAAACTGTTGATGCAGACAACCGGTTTCATGCCGGAGAGTTTTACGGTACGGATATGATGGAGGAGATTAGGTATGCCCTTCTCGAGAAGCTGCAGATCCTCTTTCACGTATTCTTCAGGGATTGGCAACCCAGGCGCTACTCGCGGACCGCCGCCATGCATCTTTAATGCCCGTATCGTGGCTGTTATGACCGAGACATTCGGTTTAAGGCCGCTTATCCTCGATTTTACGTTCCAGAACTTTTCAAACCCTATATCTGCGGCAAAGCCGCTCTCTGTTACATGGTAATCAAAAAGCTTGAGTCCAACCCGGTCTGCTATAATCGACGATTGCCCAATTGCGATATTTGCGAAGGGGCCTGCATGGACCATCACGGGCTGTCCTTCAACGGTCTGAAGTAGTGTCGGGTTTATACTCTCTCTCATAAAGGCACACATGGCGCCGGCTACCTCAAGGTCTTCCGTGGTGATAGGTTTTCCCCTCTTGTCATAAGCAACAGTGATTTTCCCGAGCCGTTCCCTGAAGTCCTTGAGATCCCTGGCTATGGCCAGGATAGCCATGATTTCCGAGCTGACCGCAATATCAAAATGGGACTGCATGGTAAACCCGTCCATCCGTCCCCCGATGCCGATGATGATATTTCTTAAAGTCTGGGCACAGAAATCGAGCACCCAGCCCATTTGAACTTTTTTCGAGTCAACCTCGAGACGCCGGATATTTCTCTTTGCAAGCTCCTCATCCGTATAGTTCCTCTCGTGCTGCATCCTCGATGTGAGGGCTACCATGGCGAGGTTATGGGCATTCATAATATTGTTGATGTCGCCGGTCAGCCCGAGAGAGAATTCAGTGAGGGGAATAACCTGGGCATTGCCGCCTCCTGCTGCGCTCCCCTTCACATTCATGGTAGGCCCCCCTGAGGGCTGTCTTATGGCGCCGCCTACGTTCATACCCCTCTTGCCTAATCCCTCAATCAGCCCCATTGATGTCGTGGTTTTCCCTTCGCCGAGGGGCGTCGGTGTTATGGCCGTCACATCTATGTATTTCCCGTCCGGTTTGTCTTTCAGTCTTTCGACAATTTGCATGAAATTGAGTCTTCCTATCTGTCCATAGGGAATAATTTCCTCTTTTTGCAAGCCGAGTTCATCCCCAAGTTGCCAGATGGTCTTCATCTCTTTCTCTGCAGCCTCTGATATCTGCCAGTCCGTCATCTTTGTTGCGTCGTACGCCATACCCCCTCCTTGTATCATTTGTCGGTGTACTTCTGCCTGAATTGTGACAGAATTCTGCTGTATTGGCAATAGAAAAATATAGTGGACCACAACTTTTCAACATAATGGAATTACAGACCTGTGTTGGTTTTGTAGAGAGAATAAATGATTTTATAAATGTATTTTACCTGTCTTATATGGGTGATATGTTGTACAATCAAATATACAATATATCCCAGGGGCACAGAAGTATAGTAGTTCATTGTAGTTGTTCCGGCAGGGACTTGTAATAGGCGGCCTCTTCCTCTTTCCCCCGTTTCCCTGCCCCTACTGCATAGATACGGCATTTTTTCCTCAGTTCCTCCAGGGCAGCGTGATGCATGGGCATCGGGAGAGTATCTGTTTTCAGTATATTAAAAAGGCTTTGTATCCTGAAACGGTCCATGGCCTCATATCGCCTTGAAAGCTGATCTTCATGGCCGCCCCTTTTTGTAATCAGGGGTTTTTCTATGAAGAGGACCTGATATCGGGAGGCAATTTTGAGCCACATATCGTAATCCTCACACACAGGAAGAGCCTCGTCAAAAATACCCACATGATCAAATACCTCTCTTTTCATCAGAACGGATGAGGGACTTATGATACACAGGGGCAGGCATTGCTCAAAGATCCAGCCTGAATACTTCCTGTGACGAAGCTTCTGGTTGATCCTCTCCCCATTCCTGATCCAGATTTCGTCCGTATAGGAGATGAGATATCCTTTTTCCTCCATCATCGCCATCTGACTTGAAAGCTTTCCCTTCATCCAGAGGTCATCCACATCAAGGAATGCGATATAGCCGCCCTGTGACACCTTCATTCCCTCATTGCGCGCGCTGCTTATGCCTTTGTTTGGTTTGAAAACATACCGCACAGGAAGGTCCTTTATCTCCTCATAGGGGGAATCTGTAGAACCGTCATCGACCACAATGACCTCTTTTGCCTCATAGTCCTGGTTCAGAACGGAGAGAACCGCCTCTTTTAAGTAAGACCGCCTGTTGTAGGTTGTGATGATTATCGATACCATGATGAAAAAATATAGCCCTGAACAAACAGGGCTATATAAGGTGCCATTTGAGTTAAATGGCGGGGTCGACGAGACTTGAACTCGCGGCCTCCGGCGTGACAGGCCGGCGTTATAACCAGCTTAACTACGACCCCGCATAATGGTAGGC
>PNOM01000092.1 GCA_013824835.1 Syntrophus sp. (in: bacteria)
TAGTGGAAGAGATTATTAAAATTCTCTACTTCTACCGAAGCAGGGTTATCTTCTCTTTTTCCGGTGTTGCCCTTGGAATTCTTTCAATCTGTGTCATCATTACTACCATAGATGGTGCAAATAAACGGGCAAACGACATGGCCGAAGCCTTGGGGCCTGATTCAATAATGATCTTCAGCGGAGGGGAGAGGCAGAGGGCGGCAAGGGAAAGAACCAATACATTAACGATGGATGACGCCGCATCAATCGAAAGGATAGGGGGAGTGTATGATCTCCTTAAATCTTTCACGGTAAGAAATGTGATGATACGATACAGGGACGGGAAATGGCAATCTGCAGTAGTGGGCGCCACCGAAAACTATTTTACCTCTTTCAGTTGGGGATTTCAGACGGGAGCTCCCTTTGCCCGGCAGGATGTTGAGAACGCCGAGGCAGTCTGCGTGCTTGGATCGAAGATATATGATGAGCTCTTTAAAGGCGAGAGCGCTGTTGGAAAATCAATTCTCGTAGGACAATTGCCCACGAAGGTTATAGGTATCCTTGAGGAAAAGGGCGGTGGCATGGGGGGCCGCACGTTGATGACCGTGTAATTATGCCCCTTACCACGGTGAGGGGCAGGCTGACAAACGAAAAACGATATGTATCGGCGCTGAGAATAAAGACTGACAGAAATGTGGATGAAACCATCGAAGATATAAAGATGGTTCTCAGGCAGAATCATCTGATTCAGGGTCAACAGCCGGATGATTTCACTATAAGGGGTTCAAAGGAGGTATTACAGTTTCTTTCGGTGATATACGGTTCTCTTTTCCTTTTTCTCGGTACTGCATCGATAGTAGCCCTTGTAGTGAGCGGTTTTGTCCTTGCAAACCTTTTCTACCTCACCATAGAGGAGAGAAAAAAGGACATCGGTATTAGAAGGGCATATGGAGCAACGAGAAAAGGCATTCTCCTCTCCTTTCTCTGTGAATCTGTTTTTATCACCTTACTGGGCGGTATTGCCGGGATCTTATTGAGCCTTATCCTTGGCGGAACCTTTGAAAAACTGTTCAACATTCCCATGAAATTCTCATTTAAAGTTGTTGTCTTTGCAATGATCTTCAGTTTTCTTACGGGCCTTCTCTCGGGGTTGAAGCCTGCCTTACGGGCGAGCAGAATTGAACCTATTGAGGCGATCAGGGGATGATCTACACGTTAGGTTTCTACTTAAAGATTGCCTTTCAAAGCCTTATAATCCACAAAGGCAGAATGGTCCTTGCCCTTCTGGGGATTCTTTTTGCAGTTATGAGTCTTGTGGCCTTCGGGAATATAAGCAGCGGCATGAAGATGAAGGTTGATGAGGAGATTAGCAAGTTTGGGAAGAATCTTGTTATAGTTAGGGCAGGTCAGGTGTTTGCTATGGGGCGGGGGTCAAGTCAGTTTAGCGTGTCAAAGACGCTAAAGCTTGTGGATGCAAAAAAGATCAAAGAGAATCTCTCCGGTGTGGCGGAGGTGGTGCCTTTCTTTGATATTACTTATCCTGCCCGTTATCAGGACAGGACCCTGAAGGTCAGTGTTGTAGGTGCGCCCGACAGTATGTTCAGGGTAAGAAATGTAGCGATTGCCTTCGGGAGGCCGCTCACGGAAGATGATGAGATGAAGGTGGAAAAGAGGGTGGTCATCGGATATAAGGTTTTTGAGAACCTTTTTCAATCTGGCGACCCAATCGGCAAATATCTTCTCCTCTTCAGGGTACCCACAGAGGTGATCGGGGTAATGGAAGAGAAAGGGACTGATTTTACCGGACAAGATCAGGACCTTCAGGTTTATGTGCCTCTAAATACGTTTATGCGCCGCTACAGTAACGTTGATCATATAAAGGGGATTTATATCCAGGCCCAGGAGGGGATGCTTCTGGCGGACATGAAAACGAAACTGAGAGGTTTTTTAAGAAAGATCCATAATCTCAAAAAAGAACAGAAGGACGATTTTTCTATCTTTACAATGGATGATTTACTGAGGACAAGGGAAGAAGGCATCCGCCTTGTCTCTGTTCTCACGATAATAGTCTCTACCGTCTCTTTTTTGATAGGCGGCCTCGGTATATTTGCTATTATGCTCCTATCTGTCTCGGAAAGAAAACTGGAAATTGGCATCCGAAGGGTAGTTGGTTCAAGGAAACGGGATATCATCTTTCAATTTCTAACCGAGTCCGTTATCATTGCACTGGTGGGTGGTGTATTCGGGATTGCTGCCGGTTTTGTGATTACAATAATAGTTGATTATATCGGTGATTTTCCACTTGTTTTAAGCGGCAGAAATATCATAATTACTCTTATTATCAGTACTGTTGTGGGGATGCTTGCAGGTATTTATCCTGCGATTCAGGGAACGAAGTATGAGCCGGTGAAAGTCCTCAATTCCTGATTATTTATTATCCAGATTACTAAGGGTTTTTTCCGAGAGCATTTTTAATACATCGGGGGAATCCTTTGAGAGTTCCAGATAGATCTTCCGTGCATCTTCAGTCTGTCCCTTTATGGAATATACAGTACCGAGATAGAGTTTCGCAATTTTGTATATTTTACCCTGTTTTTGCTGAATGACTTTCTGAAAGATCTCTTCCGCCTTGTCAAGGTTCTCCTTTTTCCCTGAGGCCGTGTATTCATCCAGGTTTTTTACGCCCTGAAAGAGCAGTACCTGAGCCTTTTCATCCTTTTTTTCTTCGTAAGCGGCATAGCCATAAACGGAGAGGGATGCAACGATTAAAAGGGCTGCAGCGATTATACATAGTTTGAGGTTTGTTCGAAAAAAAGAGTAAACCAACTCAACTGTCGCGATGAGAATATCCTGCTTTCTAACCCCTTCTTTTATCTTCTTTTTAATCATGCTCGTATTTCACCATACAAAGTTAGCCAGTGTCAATATATTAAGTAAGGGTGCTGTGCAGGACAGAATCAGGAGTTGTTTGAATCTGTTTCAGAATTTCTTGATAGCTCCTGATTTTCTTCAGATGTTTTCTTGATTCTGGTAGCGCCTGTAAAGGTTTTGGTATAAAAAGCGGAATGAATGGAATCAACTCTGACACCTATTCTGTCATGGGCTGATGATGAGTGAATAAAGTTGCCATCCCCTATATAAATGCCTACGTGGGTTGGATACTTTACATATCGTTTTGTTCTGAAGAAGACAAGATCGCCAACGCTCAACTCTTCCTTTGATATCTTTGGCCCTACCATGAATTGTTCCCTGGCGCTCCTTGGAAGTTGAACATCAAAGAGATCGTAAATTTTTTTGACATAGGCTGAGCAGTCAAGGCCACGCACGCTATTGCCGCCATATTTATAGGGTGCACCCATAAAGCTTTTTGCCACCTTTACGAGCATATATCTTTCTTCTTGGCTTTTCCATGTTTTTAAAGAATTGCTGTTAAGATTTACATACACTTCTTCGTTATCTACTTCGGCTATTTTTGGTATGAGCAGAACTTTACCAGGGGGCAGTTTTTTTCCGGCATCGCTGTTTGACTCAAGTATATCTTCTTTTTCCAGACCGAATTTTATTGCAACCCTTTCAAGGGTATCGCCCTTTTTAACCCTGTATTCAATGAATTCTCCGTCACCCTGAAGTTCAACGGTTTTTTCAGCAGTCTGTATTGCCTGTTTATTCTTTAAGCCTTTTTTTGTAAGCTGTGTATTTTTCAGATTCTTTTTTGTTTTTGCAGATTGAGTGTTTATTGGCTCTTTTTTGGGAGTATTTACATTTTTCTCAATAACAATCTGCTGGCCAAGTTTAAGGTTTATTGTTTTTAAATTATTGGTGTTTTTCAGTTTATCGACTGAAATCTGATATTTTTTCGCGATTGTGTAAAGGTTGTCGCCCTGTTTTACCTTGTGGGTAACAGCAGAGAAAGCAATCGATGTAAAAGAAAAAGAAAGGAGCAGGCTGAGTACAGTTAAGGATATATTTTTTCTATTCAAATTTATAATGTTTCTCCCGTATGTCTGATTTGTATACCTTGTATCAAAATAGGTAAAAATATGTCAAGATAAATTTTGACTATTTTTTCAGGTAATCTGCAAGTGTAATGAAATCAGTATATTTTTTGTAACCCCGGAATCATGTATTATATTTCACAATTTAATGTTTGCACTGAAATTTATTTATGATAGTATATATAAAAATGCTTTAGGAGGGATGGAAGATGGAGATGAGAGAAATCCTGTGGAACGCGGGAGAAGCGGCGCAGTGGATTACATACGCGCTGATGATATTAACGTTTATTATCCTTATCATTGGGTTTAAGAAGCGTTATGCTATGTGGAAAATCGGCAAGAGTTCCCCTATCAATATTAAAGAAAAGTTAGGCGAGAGGATTAGCTTTTTTGTAAAGAATGGTATTTTTCATGGGAGCATACTGAAACCCAGAGAAGGTTTTCCCGGGGTCATGCACCTCTTTATCTTCTGGGGTTTTCTGGTTCTTACCATAGGTACTGCCCTTGTAGCCATTCAGGCTGACGTGACGAACCTGCTTTTTAAATATGAATTTATTAAAGGCGATTTCTACCTTGTATTCTCATTCCTTCTTGATCTTGCCGGTCTTGTAGCGATTATCGGAATCCTGATGGCCATGTGGAGAAGATATGTTACGAAACCGTCAAGGCTTGACAATAAACCTGACGATGCCATTACGCTCATATGGATTCTGGCGGTTCTGATTTCCGGGTTTCTTGTTGAAGCCGCCAGGATAGCGGCTACCCAGCAACCATATGAAGTATGGAGTTTTGTAGGATATGCATTGTCATCCCTTTTCCCTGCGGCGGCGCAGGGGAGCGTCGATGTGAAGAGCCATGCAATAGTCAATATGCCTCATGCGATACTCTGGTATGTTCATGTGCTTATTTCCTTCGGCCTTATTGCCTATATCGCATATTCGAGGCTCCTCCATGTTGTGACATCTTCTCTCAATATGTTTTTCAGGGGTGTTGAGGACGCGCCAAGGGGTGCTGTTGCAGCCATTGAAGATTTTGAAAACGCGGAAGAATTTGGTGTAAATGCCATTGAGGGGTTTACATGGAGACAGATTATGGACCTGGACGCCTGTACAAGGTGCGGCAGGTGCCAGGACAGATGCCCGGCAAACCTCAGCGAGAAACCTCTTTCCCCTAAGGCGCTCATTCAGGATCTTAAGGGCGAGTGGGAAAGAACCGCACAGGGGATAAAAAATGAGGATGGCATCATCGACAACGTGATACAGGAAGAAGCCCTATGGTCCTGTACTGCCTGCCTTGCCTGCCAGGTGAACTGCCCTGTGTCAATCCCCACCTTTGATAAGAACATTGAAATGAGACGCTACCTTACCATGACCTTAAGCAAGGTGAGCTCTGAGATGAAGTTGCTCTATAAGAACCTCCAGAAGAACTCGAACCCTTACGGCATGGGCAAAAACGGCAGGCTGGAATGGACGGAAGGACTTGATATTAAAAAGGCTGCTGAGGAAGAGGTTGAGTATCTGTACTGGGTCGGCTGTGTGGCATCCCTTGATGACAGGAATAAAAAGATTGCAAAGGCATTTGCTTCTATCCTGCAGAAGGCAGGAGTTTCATTCGGCATCCTGGGCCCGGACGAGAACTGCTGCGGCGATCCGCTGCGCAGAACAGGCAACGAATACCAATATCAGGAGGTTGCTGAGGGGAATGTGGCCCTGCTGAATGAACTGGGGATAAAAAAGATCATTACTGCCTGCCCCCATTGCTACAACACGCTGAAGAACGATTATCCTCAATTAGGTGGCAACTATGAGGTCTATCACCACACGGAAATTATATCCATGCTGGCCAGCAAGGGAAAGATTTCTATCAATCCGAGCCTTGAAGGTATTACCACCTATCATGACCCCTGTTATCTGGGAAGGGTAAACAGGATCTTTGACGAGCCGAGAAGCCTTGTAAATAAGGTCAAGAAGGGAACCTTTGTGGAAATGCCCCGTAACTGCGATGAAGGTTTCTGCTGTGGAGGCGGTGGTGGAAGAATATGGATGGAAGAACATCACAAAAGAATTAATCACCTGAGGATGGATGAAGCTATCGGAGTATCAGCAAATACGGTAGTGACAGCATGTCCTTATTGCCTTATAATGATGGAAGATGCAATAAAGGATAAAGAAAAGAGTGAAACAATGAAGGCTCTGGATATTTCGGAAATTATTGCAAAAGATTTGTAGAGAAAAAAGTTTTTAAAAGGGTATATAAAAGGATGGGCAATTGCCCATCCTTTTATATTTTAAGAAGCAACCTTATTCTTCAAGGGTTATAGCTTCTACCGGGCATTCTTCTACACAGGCGCCGCACTCTGTACAAAGTTCAGAGTCGACCTTTGCCGTATCGTCTACGGTTATGGCATCGGCAGGACAAACCTCAGCGCATGCACCACATCCTGTGCAGGTTCCTTCATCAATTTTTGTAGGCATTGTATTGTACCTCCTTTCTTTTTTGAAATTCCTAAACAAATATGGCAGGAATGTCAATAAAAAAATAAATTTCCTTTTAAAAGAGTTTTCCTGATTCAATAAAACATTTGTAAAATAAAACAATTTGTCCTAAAACTATCAAACCGTTCTTTTTGATTCAATTTTGATTGACATAGGCCAATAGTTCGAATAAGATTTCTCCCATGAAAGAATTCTTTAAGGATATGTTTGTTGACCTCTATGAGAATTTTACGGAGGTCTTCCTCAACATCATCGTTATGATCATAGTTATGATTGGTGGTGTTATAATAAGCTGGTTTATAAAAAAACTTCTCGTAAAACTTCTTATGCTTTTTCGTTTTGACAAATGGGCACAAGAAGTGGGGGTTGTTAATTTCCTTGAAAAAGGTGGGGTGAAAATTCTCCCTTCTATGATAATTGGCAAATTTGCATACTGGATATTCATCGTTGCTTTTTTCTCATTTGGTTTGAATTTTATCGGTATCACCCAGTTTGCAGAATATACATCCAAGATTTCAAGCGCCCTTCCCAATGTTTCTGTCTCTATCGTCATCATAGTATTCGGGTTGATATTTAGTAATTTTATAAATCGTGTGATTTTCTTGACCTGTGAAAATGCGAATATTCGATATGGCGACCTCATTGCAAAAGGGATCAGGATTTTCCTTATTATCATAACCTTTGGGATCGTTTTTGAATACATGGGTGTGGGAAATACGATTATCACCATCAGCTTTCTTATAATATTCGGTGGAATAATCATGACCTTGTCTCTTGCACTGGGTATAGGCTTGAGCCACGTTGTAGGGGATTTAATAAAAGAAAAGGTTAAGGAAAGAGGGGAAAAAAAGAAAGACTGATTGTTCTGTCGGCAATCCCTAATCCCTGTTTTTCTGACTGCACCATCATTACTTCAGATAGTGAGTATTACCCCTTGAGCAGGTATTTTTTGAACCATGTGAGCCCCATACTGATTACCTCATCTCTGTGAACAGAATTGGAAAAGGTGTGATCAGCGCCTTTTATGATCTCAAGCCTCTTGGGGTTTTGTAAACGTTCATAGATGGTTTTTCCCTCATGGCATGGGACTGTATCATCATCTGCACCATGAATCACAAGCGCATGAGAGACCTTTGCGGACTCAGCGAGTACATCATATTGCAGGAAATCACTGTAAATAGTATCTTTGAACTTAATATCGGAAATGTTTCCATCATCGGTTTTATTCAATTCGTAAGGTGTTGCCCAGGGGGATACACATTGTATCCTTTTGTCTCGCGATGCCTTGAGCAGACAGGTTACCCCGCCGAAACTGCTGCCTAAAATGCCGATCCTGTCAGGATCAATGTCAACATGGTTACGGGCATAATCTACTATGGCATCGAGGTTTTCAAGCCGGATAGTAAGGGTAGTCTCTTCAATATTGCCGCTGCTCTCTCCGCACCCGTGGTAGTCGAATCTGCATGATGCGATGCCTTCTGCGGCAAACTGTTCTGAAAGGGCAACATACTTTGAGCTTTCTTTTGAGCTTATTAGTCCATGGGAGAGAATGACGCATGGGTACGGACCTTTTGCTGTATCAGGAATTATCATTAGGCCGCTTATTATATTATAAAGAGAATTAATAACAAAAGGCTGAATCATAAATATTCCCCCCTCAACTCATCGAGTTTTTCTTCAAGGGGAATAAGGTTCAGGACATCCTCTTTGTTATATTCAAGGAGGAGACTTAAGGCATCGAGCCGTCCCCGTCTGATATACCGCTCCCACAGCAGGACTGCTTTATATCCGTCAACGCCCTCGGTCTTTCTCGTGATCCCGAACATCTTCTCAAGCTCTTTGAGTCCTCCCTTAATTCCCAGCTTCTTTTTTTCTTTGAAGAGATCGCGGGATCTGCATGTTTCTGTTAAATCAATATTCAGGTGTTTTTTTATAGTCGGGATATCGAAGAGATCGCCATTGAAAGTGACGATGGTGCTTGCCTTTTGCAGTTCCTTTTCAATATCGCCTGTATTAATGTTCTCTCCATGCCATTGCAGGAAACCCTTCGGTTCCGTATGTATGCCAATAACACATATGCTGCCGTTCCTGTCTGTTTCTATATCGAGATACGCCTTCACTTAACAACACCATTTTACCTTTCTTGAAAAGATTTATATTCATTTTAAGTCCTGAGCGTCACTATGCCTATTACACCAAAAGAAAAAAACATGAAATTTGAAAACCAGGCTGCAAAGAGGGGGGGGAAGATCTCTGAATATCCGAGAGAGAGTGAGACCGAATGAAAAAACCAATAGAATATGCCAAGGGACATGCCTGAAAATATTCCCTTTGAGATGTGTTTCGTCTTGCTGTATCTCAGGCCGACAGAAAATGCAGCAAGGACCATAATGAAGTTGATGAAGGGAAAGGATATCTTGTTATAAAGATCGACGAGGTATCTTCGTACATTATGGCCATCCAGTCTCAAGCGTTTTATATACCTTGAAAGTTCCCTATAACCCATCTCTTCAGGGTTTTTTTCTATAACCTTAAATACCGTGGGCGGTTCTTGTATAATACCTTTCAGATGGGGATAGGTTTTCTTGGAAATAATACCATTTTTTCCAAAAGTTCTTTCAGATACATCAGAGAAAATCCAGGAGCCGTCTTTCCAGATGCCTTCTTTTGCGTCGATTCTCTTCTTAATGGAATAATCCTTGGAGAGTTCCAATACGGTAATGCCTTTAATTGTATCGGTTTTGTTGTCAAAAAAGTCTATGTTGCTGATCACGTTATCTCTTTTAAACCAAATCCTGTCATTCTTGAAAAAAACGTAAGATTCTTCCTTTTTTATCTTGATTCTGTAGATGTATTCCGATGCGCTGGTCGTTGCAGGGATAACCAATTCAGACAAAATGAAGGAAAAAATTATCAATATCATAGAAAAGAGGACAAGGGGTTTCATGAGAGATATGGTGCTTATGCCCGAGGTCCGTACTATGATCATCTCGTTTCCCCTTATCATAAGCATAAGAAGTATGAGCATTGATATAAGAAACGACAGGGGAAGTATGAGATTCAGATAAAAAGGAAGTCTCAGAAAAAGGTAGCTTATGCCCAATAAGAAATTACGGAAGTTTGCCGTAAATATGTCTGTGTGTTCAAAAAACTCGATGTTGATAAATATCACAATTCCTGCGAGTTCAGTTATGAACAGTATCTTGACAAGGTTCCAGATCAGGTATTTATTTAGTCTTTTCAAGGCAGTACACCCATAATTGTCTCATTATCTGTGTTGTTTTTGTCGGATAGTCATCATTCAAGTTTCTCAGAAAATAAAGGCCTATGCAGATAATTGTGATATTTGGAATAAAAGCGGTTAAAAGGACAGGGAAATGTATGCTCTTTCCCACATTTTCAGTGATAGCTATGAGCACGTAATAGAATATAAAGAGAATGAGACTATAAAGCACTCCCGAAAACTTACCTTCGACTCTTCTTTTAATACCCAATGGTATGGTGAGGAAGACAAAGGCGAGAGAAGAGAGAGGAATAGATATCTTTTTGCATATTTCAAGAAGCAGGTCATATCTTTCATCGTAAGTTTTTGCATAGCCAAGCTCCTTGTTCAACTCTTCCCTGGTCTTCTCCCAGGGGCTTTTTCGCCCGATTGGTGCATTTACGGGCAGCATATTTGAAAGATTCATCGTAAAGGTATAGTCTTTGAAAGAAATATTTTTATAAGAGTCATCCGCCCTTTCCCATCGGTGAAGACTTCCGTCTTCAAAGACAAAGGCAAGATCAAGGGTTACAGGATCAAGATTAATAACCCCCTTGCTGGCAGATATAGTCTGCTTTATATTACTGTCCCTGTCGTCTGAAACGAGTATGCCGGAAAGGAACTTGTTTTCAGGGTCAATCTTATCTATGTAGACTACAATGCCGCGGATGGTATCATTAAAGGTCCCCTCTTTGTCGTCAAGGCGTATGCCTTTTTTTACAATGTTTATAAGGGTATCCTTAAAAAGTGTGCCGCTTTTCGGCAGGATGGTGCTTGTATTTATAAGGCCGAAAAAGGTGATTGCAAGCCCAATAGCAAGGAGGGGCACGAAAAGGCATTTGAGATTTACCCCGTTTGCCTTCAAGGCGAGTATCTCGTTTTCCGTGGAGAGCCTCCCGAGGACTACAATTGTCGAGAGTAGAAAGGCCATGGGCAGGGTAAAGGTGAGGTAGGGAGGCGAAGAATATAGAATGAGAAGGAGGATGTCTTTTATCTCCACCCCCTTATTGATGACAAGGTCTGCCAGTCGTCCGATCCTGCTCAGTACAAGAATAAAGGTGAGTACTCCAACGGAGAGGAGGAAGATTGAGGATATCTCCTTCAGAAGATAGATGTAGAATTTTTTATTCAGTTCTTTTGCGGGATTCACCCTATACTGTAACATTCATAGGTGGTTGATGTCAATTTGACTCATTGACATACAGGATATTTTTACGTAAAGTAATGGATTGTGATACGAATCGGCATTCTGTCTGATACCCACCTTGCGTCAGCTACCAATGATTTCAGGAGAACCATCGAAAGGGAGTTTCGTGATGTTTCCATGATATTTCATGCGGGTGATATGACCGCTATCGAGGTATATGACTACCTTTCCGGATGGAAGCTGAAGTCAGTTCAGGGGAATATGGATGAATTTAATATAAAGTCTATTTTGCCCGATAAAAGAGTAGAAGTGATTGAAGGAAAAAGGATTGGAATCATGCACGGAAGAGGCAGCCCTAATGGAATCGAGAATCTGGTGCTGAAAGAATTTCAGGATGTGGACGTG
>PNOM01000093.1 GCA_013824835.1 Syntrophus sp. (in: bacteria)
GCTCAAATGATTCGATAGCCTCCTTCCCGTCTACCGCCACATCGCATACTCCATATGACGAAATAAGCTTCTGAAGAAGCCTGCGACTGGTGAAATCGTCTTCAGCGATAAGTACCTTCATTGTTCATCTACCCCCTTTATCTAATTTGCCCACTTTCGCAGCGGGCATACTCCTTAATCAAGGTTAATTGCCCATAGTCCCCATTAAAACTGCCTGTATTTCCTGCCCTGATGTTTCTTTAAGGACCTCCCCTCTTGAATGGTGCGGTCCCTCCAGGTAAAAATCTATTATCTTTTTAACTTCCTTCGGCTGAACAGGCTTGGTCATATACGCATCCATCCCGGAAACCAGACACTGCTCCCTGTCCTCTGCCCGCGCATGTCCTGTCACTGCAATAACAGGGGTACGCCCTCCCCTTTCTTTTTCCATTTCCCGTATCATGACGGTTGCCTGAAGTCCGTCAACCTCGGGCATCTGGACATCCATGAGAACAAGGCTGTAAGGGATCATTTCCATTGCCTTTACCGCCTCCATCCCATTAGCAACTACATCTGCATGATATCCCATTTTCTCAAGGATGCGGAGCAATACCTTCTGGTTGGTTATGTTATCTTCTGCTATGAGTATACGGGCTCTGCGACGGGATGAGATTTCTCCCAGGGAATGTCTCGTTATCAGGGACATTTCTTGTGGGACCTCTTTTTGCTCCCTATGTATGTCGAATACTGCTGAGAGACAATCAAGAAGGTCATCACTTTTCATCGGCAGAGAAAGGTATGCGTTAAAACCGATCTCCTTGAGACGGGCTGCATCTCCCCGCATGCCTGCTGAAGTCAGCATCACGAGGATTGTCCCTTTAAGATCCTGCTCTTCCATGATTTTCCTGCCAAGAGTCTCTCCATCCATATCCGGCAATGACATATTGATTATCGCAACATCAAAAGGCTTCCCCCCTCTCAAAGCCCCCCGGAGCATTTGAAGGCCTTCGATACCTGTCCCGGCAACATCCGGGGTTAAACCTGCAAATTGCATGCATACGGCCATTGTGTGCTGATTGATAGCAGTACCGTCTACAACAAGGATGTGCCTGTCCTTCAGGTTTTCGATCCCTGCTGCCTCGGGTGCCCCTAATCCCTGCTGTTTTTCAAAAGTTATGGTAAACCAGAATTTGGAACCTTTCCCTACTTCGCTTTCAATCCCGATGCGGCCTTTCATGATATCGACAAGGCTTTTTGAAATGGCAAGGCCAAGGCCTGTCCCACCATATTTTCGCGTTGTTGATGCATCCACCTGGGAAAAGGATTTAAAGAGACGATCCATGCGGTCATGAGGTATGCCGATACCCGTATCCGTAATAGTGAAACATACCGTTGCATGACTACTGTCTTCTTCTTCAAGGGTAGTACTGACAACAATTTCTCCCTTCTCGGTGAATTTTACAGCATTTCCAATCAGATTAAGAAGGATCTGTCGAACCCTCCCCGGATCACCCCTTACAAAAGAAGGAACCCCGGGTTGGGCCATAAGGACAATATCAAGTCCTTTATCTCTGGCCCTGGATATGAGCATTTCTATTGTCTCTTCCACGGTAAACCTGAGATCGAAATCAATTACCTCAATATCAAGCTTTCCTGCATCCACCATGGAAAAATCGAGAATATCGTTTATCACCGTCATTAAAGAATCTCCGCAAGTCCTTATAGTCTCGGCATAATCCTTCTGTTCTTCGGTAAGTTCAGTGTCAAGGAGCAGGCCTGTCATACCGATTACCCCATTCATGGGGGTACGAATCTCATGGCTCATATTGGCCAGAAATTCTCCCTTGGCCCGGTTTGCAGCATCCGCCTGCTCTTTAGCCCTTATAAGGTCCTGGGTCTGTCTTTTCAGAACCTCTTCCACGCGTTTCCGTTCCGTTATATCCCTCGCAGTACTTAAAACAGCCGGTTTCCCGTCAAATTCAATCACCTTGCCAATAACCTCTGTGGGGATAAGGAGCCCCCCCTTTGCTATACGCCCGGTATCGAGAAAGGCATGACCCTTCTCCTTCAATTCAGCCATGTAGCGCGGTATTTGACTTCTATATTCCGGAGCATCACTATACCACAAATGCATCTCCAACATCTCCTCCCTCGTATACCCAAGACACTCGCAGGCGGTATTATTCACCTCAATGCATTGCCCGGAAAAATCGTGGATAAACATCGCATCAGTGGCGCCATCAAAAAGGGCCTTGAATTTCTTTTCAGATTCCCTCAGTTTATTGTCCATTTCGTGTTTATAGAGGGCCATTCTGATGGCAACATGGAGCTCCCGGTCATCAAAGGGTTTAAGTAGATACCCTGACGGTTCCGTGATCTTTGCCCTCTCAAGGGTATCATTGTCTGCATAGGCAGTAAGATAGATCACCGGTATATCAAACCGTTTTTTGATGCAGATCGCTGTTTCTATGCCATCCATAGCGCCCTTGATCTTGATATCCATGAGTATAAGATCAGGCTTCACCTTTTCCACCTTTTCAAGGGCTTCTTCTCCTGACGAGGCAACTCCGGTGACAACATATTGGAGGCCCTTCAGCCTGTTTGCTATGTCGCTGGCCACAATACGTTCATCTTCAACAATCATGACATGTATATCAGACATAATTACACTCCTTCATTACTGCATTGAAGATGATTTCCAGGGGAAGTATTGCTGCAACACCCATCTTTATCGCCTCTTTGAACTTTGAACATACCGAATATCTTGATTTCAATATCTTTGCACGAGGCCCCCATATCGGCAAACCATTCCACCATGCTTCTAATCGAACAGTCCACACACAGGTATGCCTTGCTGCATGAGGTATCGCAGGATTCAGTGCGGCATCTTGGCAAACGTACACGGCAGATCCCTCCGAGCCCGTGGCGGGCATTATACATGGCAACGGAGATGCAGGAACTTAGGATGGTCATTACAAAGAGATGTCGGGCAGTTCACCGGGAAACCCGAAGCTCTCTCGGGCAAGGTCGGTTGCAACCTCACGAAAAAACCTTTCCCATCCCTCAATAGTTGTTCTTTCCATTACATACCCAGTCTTTTCAAGGCATCACGGAGGATATTTGCAGACACAGGCTTCTCATAGTAACATGCAGCGCCTATGGAAAATGCTTTCTCCATGATCTCCGGAGTCCCGTAGCCCGTAATCAGTATTACCTCGGTCTTCGGCTTTATCTTTTTTGCATGCCGGATAACTTCAAAACCGCTATCACCGGAAGAACCATTGAGTTTGAGATCAGTAATCACAAACTGGTACTCATGGGCGCCAAGGAGGTTTATTGCATCTTCTACTGTCTCCGCGGTATCTACTTCCACGTCGCCGCATTGTATAATCTTCTTAAAACCAAGAAGTATAGCTGCCTCATCGTCTACTATCAGTACCCGGCTTGCCATGGTATTAACCTCTTGAGTATTCATTGGTCAATTCTCTTTCTGACATGAGTCAATCCTTTCTATCTTTGTAAATTACATGAAGAGTATTAAAAAAAGAAGCCCCTCCCCTTTGGGTTCGGGGGGTTATGAAAATGGGGAGGGGCGAGGGGGCTGTGTTATAGAAAACATTCATATCATTTATAGGAGCAAAAGACATGCCACACAAAGGGCAAGGGGTTAAATACAGTAAGGATAAGGGTTTATCCTGTTCTCTCCATTCGTACCAGTCTCGCTTCTCAGATGTTTTGTCTCATTTTCTGAGAATAGTGAGAATGAAACAACATGCAGAGATTCCAATGTGCAATCAAAACCGTGTATTCATAACAAGTCGCATTCAAATGCACATCGAGGCAGCGACGACGAGCCGACGCAGGCGTACACAAAAGTACGTCGAGGAGTGCGAGGAGGAGATAACTCCGTTTTATTTGAATAGAGTGAACACTCCGGTATTATTCGCCCGCTGTATTTTTAGCGAGCCTTCTGTAGAGGGTAGCCCTGGATATGCCAAGGGACTTTGCAGCCTTTGCTGCATCACCCCCGAAGGACTGGAGGACGCTCCTGATATAATCTGATTGCTGGCCTGTTGAACCATGACGTGCCGTCTCAACTGTATGGTTCTTCAGAGGGTTGTGGAGCCCATGGAATTGCTCTGCCTTTAAAGGATTGCCCCGTGACAGCAGAATCGCCCTTTCGAGCACATTCCTCAATTCACGTATATTGCCCGGCCACAGGTATGTTATGAGGAGTTCCATTATCTCCGGGGATACATGATCCACCGATGCGTTGAGAAGGGAGAGAAAATGGCTTACAAAACCAGGCAGATCCTCCGGCATCTCCCGTAAAGGGGGTACTGTAATGGGAAACACATAGATGCGGAAGTAGAGATCCTGTCGGAATCTGCCTGCCTCCACCTCTTTTAACAGGTCTTTATTCGTTGCACATAAAAGGCGGAAGTTGCTCTTTCTGACTTTAACCTCTCCAAGTCTCCTGTAATTTCTCTCTTCTATGACTTTTAATAGATGGGCCTGGACAGACAAATCCATATCACCTATCTCATCAAGAAAAAGGGTTCCCTGGTCCGCCACCTCGACAAGCCCCTGACGATCCTGTATTGCCGTGGTGAAAGCCCCCCTGATATGGCCAAAAAGCTCGCTGGCAAGAAGATCCCCCTTCAGGCTCGAACAGTTTATTTCCACAAAAGGGGCATCCCTTCTTTTCCCGTGCTCATGAATCCAACGGGCCAGAACGCCTTTTCCTGTCCCTGTCTCTCCGAGCAGGATTGCTACCGACTCATTTTCCGCTGCAAGAGAAGCAAGTTCCAGCACGTCTCGTGAAGCCCGGCCCTTACCGAAAAAGGGCTGGTCCTTTTTTGAAAGACGCTGGTTAATGGTATTGCTCCTCCTTAAAATCCCGACTTCAAGGCTTTTCTTCAGGAATATGTCGAGTTCAGCCATATTCACCGGTTTGGTGAGAAAATTATCCGCCCCTCTGCGCATCGCCTCAACCGCAGTCTGGATGTCTGCTGCCCCGGTAATCACCACAAGGGCAATATCGGGCTGCCCTTTCCTTAAATTATCAATCCAATGGAGTCCATTCCCATCAGGAAGGTTAAGATCAAGGAGCACCACATCAAACCGTTCCGAAGAAAGAATATCCTGCGCCTCTGCAAGACACGAGACATCCACTATCTCATAACCCGTTTTGGAAAGATACTTTGTAAACCCGAACCGTATGCCGGGATCATCATCTATCAGGAGAACTCGCGGTTTCAATCCTTTTCCTTTCCTCCGACAGGCAATATGACTTCTGCCGTACACCCGGGGGGAGGATCATTATTCCATATCCGCACTGAGCCACCCATGGATTCAACAAAATGCTTCACAATGCTCAACCCGAGACCAACGCCCCCCCTTCGGTCGGTAAAGAAGGGCTCAAAAACCATTCCCAGTTTATCGGTCGGTATGCCAACGCCGGAATCAGATATGTGAATCTTCACCGCATCCGCCACAGGGCTCAGAATGGTAAATATGATCGTACTCTCTTTCGGGCTTTGATGGGCAGCATTTTCGAGAAGGTTAAGAAATACCTGCTGAAGCTTCGGACTGTCAATATTTACAGACACCTCATCCGGCTCGATCTGTGAGATAAGCTGGACCTCATGGTGTTCGGAAAGGGCCATCTGCTTCCAGAGGTTGAGGGTACTCGCACAGACTCCTCCCAATAATTCTTTTCGCAGATAGGACGATTTTATGGGTCTTCCCAATTCGAGCAGATCTTTCATTAAATCGGAAAGACGGTTCACCTGGGTACGGATGTGTTCGAGATAGGGCTGATATTCCTTGTTATCACCGATGTCCTGAAAGAGGGCTTCCGTGATTGCAAGGATTGCATTGAGGGGATTACGCACCTCATGGGCAACCCCTGCAGCAAGCTGGCCCAGGACTTTCATCTCCTGGGAATGTTTCAATCGCTTTTCCATTGCATGTTTATAAAGGGCCATCTCAACCGTGGAGCGAAGATCCCTCTCGTTAAAGGGCTTCAGGATATATCCGAAGGGCTCCGTTACTTTCGCCCTTTCCAGTGTTGCCTCATCTGCAAAAGCAGTAAGATAGATCACCGGTATGTTAAACCGGTTTTTTATTGTTTCGGCAGTGTGTATGCCATCCATATCTCCCTTCAGCTTTATATCCATGAGAACCAGATCCGGGTGCATGGCCTCTGATTTTTCTATTGCCTTTTCCCCGGTTGAGGCAATTCCCGCAACCTTATACCCGAGCTCTCTCAGCCGCTCTTCTATGTCCTTGGCAACAATTCGTTCGTCTTCAACAATCAGAATATTCGCATGTGTCATGAATGCCCCTTATCATAATCGGTTGCATAGATGTTTTTCATAGAAATGATCATTACAAAGGTCAGTGTAACCATACTATCATCGTTTTTCAGTAAATCTATAGCTATTTCAGATTTGAGACTTGCAGGTATCCGCGGATCTTGGAAACATTTCACTTTATAGACCCCCCTTCAGGATGGATACAAAGCTATGTAATGAACACTACAATCTCATTGTAATATTTTCCCGGGATTTGTCAAAGGAAATATTTCTCATTACGGGAAATTGAGTAGGGAACAAAAATAGTGTATAGTTAGAAATATCTTATGAAAAGAATAGTTGTCGGCACAGCAGGACATATAGACCACGGAAAGACCACTCTCGTTCAGGCCCTTACGGGCATCAACTGTGACAGACTGAAAGAAGAACAAGAACGGGGTATTACCACAGAGCTCGGGTTTGCCCATTACCGGTCCGACAATGATCTGATCATCGGCATAGTTGATGTGCCGGGACACGAGAAATTTATCCGTCATATGGTAGCAGGTGCATGGGGGATAGATATGGCGCTGCTCGTCGTCGCCGCAGACGAAGGAGTCATGCCCCAGACCCGTGAACATGTCGATATATGTGAATTACTCGGATTAAAGAAAGGTATCATTGCCATAACCAAAGCAGATCTCGTCGATGAGGAGATGATTGAACTTGTTGAAGAAGATATAAAAGACTTCCTGAAGGGAAGGACCCTCGAAGGCTCGCCTGTCATACCTGTCTCGGCAGCAACAGGTATGAATCTTGACGCCCTGAAGATGTCCATACGAAACATGGCGATGGAGCTTCAGGAGAGATCGAAGGAAGGCATATTCAGGCTCCCTGTTGACAGGGTATTCACTATCAGGGGTCTTGGCACGATTATTACCGGTACGTGCATATCAGGCTCTATCAAAACAGGGGAAGAGATCGAGATATACCCCCACCATAAACGGGCAAAGATACGGAACATCCAGGTCTATCATGAAGATGCCCCGGAGGCGGTTGCAGGACAGCGGGTCGCCCTCAATCTTCAAGGTATTGAAAGGCTGGAGGTAGAACGGGGAACCATTATCGGGAAGCCTGATACACTGATACTCTCTACAAGGGTCGATGCCTCTCTTAAATATCTGAACCTGCCTTCAAACCCGATCAGGAGCGAGAGTACTTTGAGATTCCATATTGCGACCACACAGACAGAGGCAAGACTTATTCTTCTTGATCAGGACAAAATTGAACCGGGTCAGGAGGTTTTTACCCAGTTTGTATTCCCGGAACCAATTGTGACATTGCCTGGGGACAGGTACATCCTCAGGGGGCCTTACGCCATACAGACTATCGGAGGCGGGCAGGTCCTCGATATAATGCCGAAACGGCATAAAAGAAAAACCGACAGCATTAATACCATTTTCAGCCTTCTCTCCAATGAAGACCTTCATGCAAAGGCCGAATACCACATCCTCAAGGGGGAACACGGAGGAATCAAAAAAGGTCTCCTTTCCATACTTCTCGGAAAAGAAGGGCCTTCTATAGACCCCATAGTGGAAGAGATGGATAGACTCGGGAAGATCAAGTCTTCAGGCAAATGGATTATCCACATGGATCGCTTCGTCAAATACAAAGATATGCTCCAGAAGCTGGTTCTCAGTTTTCACGAAAAAAATCCGCTCAAAGTAGGCATCTCAAAAGAGGAGCTGCGCATGCGCCTCCCCAAGGTGGAACCCCAGGTCTTCCAGGCAGCGCTTGATGAATGCATTGCCTCAGGCGCCGTAGAATCAGATAAGGACAAAGTTAAGATAAAAGGCACGGGCGATACGCCGGATAAGGAAAGGGATGCCTTTGAAGGCCATATCCTTAAAATCCTGGCCGGGTACAACCTCACCCCTCCATCATTAAAAGACCTTGCTTTGGAGATGCATAAACCGGAAGGCCAATTAAGGGATATTCTTCAGAAGCTTGTCTTTGAGGGCAAGGTGGTAAAAATAAAAGGGGATATGTACTTTAACAAAAACAGTATAGAAGGATTTAAAAAACAGATTACCTCCTTTCTCGGATCTCACAAAGAAATAATCCCTGGAGACATCAAATCCATGTTTGATCTCTCAAGAAAGTATACAATACCCCTTCTTGAATACCTCGACGAAATAAAGCTGACTATCAGGGTGGGTGATAAAAGGGTGCTCAGGGGATAGGGGAAACTGTTTCATATTACCCCGCCGGTGTGTCTGGCTGCACAGACGAACCAGTCTGTGCAGCCTGCGTTTTTCATGTGCCTTATTATTTGTATATCCCGCAGCCTAACATCACATCATCCACCTTCTGGTAATATGTCGACTTCGGCTGTACCTTTTTGGTGGTAGGATTGGTCCAGCTATAATCAAACCAGCCTGCACCCTTTGCTTTGGCAGCATCAAGCATTTCTTTTATAAAAGGCTTATCATTAGAGTCTTTGAGACCGGACATATCCTTTCCCACAAGCTTCGGGTTTCCCCCGTGGGCAAGGGTAACGCCTTTTAGATCAAGGACAAAGATATAGAGGTCATCTTTCACAAATTGCCCTTTCTGATCAGAAAAGGCTTGAAAGGCTTTCTCTTTGCCGTTCGCCTTCATGAATGCCGCAGCCTTTTCCACCATCGCCTTGGCTTCTGCGGCCGTCCCCGCGGCATGCAGATCCCCTGCAAGAGCCAAAAGAAAAAGACCCATTACCAAAAGCACCAATACTCTCTTCATTGTATAACCCCCTTAAGCGCGTTGTAATATCATGGCGGCAGCCGCCATGTATATCCCCATAAAAACCCCTGCCCTGCTGTACTATCCTGTTAATAATGCGAATGTACTCTTTTATCGGCCACCTTACTATTTTCTTAAGTTATATTATCTACTTGATGATCAATACACACAAATTTATTAAACGGAGACTGAAAAGTCCACAGAAAAAACTTAATTCCCCTATGGAGACTGCTAAAAAGCGATTAGGGTTATTTCTCCAGTACTGCCCTTACTTTGAGGAGCAGGTCGTCCGGCAATAAGGGTTTAGAAATAAAGTCAACTGCCTCATCATGGATCCCCTTATCAAAAACTACATCACCCGTGTAAACGCTGGTAAATAGAACTTTAATATCCGGCCTTGCCTTTCGAAGCTCTTCGTACACCTCTTTACCGTTCATCCTGGGCATAACCACATCAAGAATAACAAGTGCAATTTCGTTTTTCTGCTTCATGAATTTCAGGATGGCATCCTCTCCGTCTGCCGCCTCTATGACCCTATACCCTTTTCTCCCAAGCACTTCCGTTACGAGTCCTCTGAGTTGAGCATTATCCTCAGCCACGAGGATGGTCTCTTTGCCGCCCTTTATATCTCTTGGGGAATCCTTCCGTTCATCTGCTGCCATCTTTACTGCGGGAAGGTATATATTAAAGGTTGTTCCCCTATACGGTTCACTGACAACATCGATATACCCATTATGTTGCTTCACAATACCATAGACAATTGAGAGACCAAGGCCTGTACCTTTTCCAACCTCCTTTGTGGTAAAGAAGGGCTCAAAGATCGTCTCCCTCGTTTTCTCATCCATCCCCATGCCTGTATCAATCACAGAGATCAGAGCATAATCGCCAAGCTCACCAAATCCACGAGCCTTTATAAACTCGTTGTTTACATGAATTGCTTTTGCCTCAATAATAAGCTTTCCACCCTTCGGCATCGCATCTCTTGCGTTCGTTGCAAGGTTCATTAATACCTGGTCCATGAGACTAATATCAGTCATGATAACTACATCAGGGCCATCAAGTATGATATCAAATTCCACGTCCTCCGTGAGGAGCCTTTTTAAAAGCTTTTCTATACCCCTGATCAGTTCCTTGACCTTGCGGGGCTTCAGCTCTACCACCTGCTTTCTGCTAAAGGCCAGAAGACCCTGGGTAAGATTGGCGGCCTTCTCTGAAGCGGTAAGCACCTGCTCTATGTATATCCTTTTCGGATCTTCCTTATCGAGATCCATCTGCAGGAGACTGCTAAAGCCAATAATGGTGGTGAGGATGTTATTAAAGTCGTGTGCGATGCCCCCTGCGAGGGTACCAATGGCCTCCATCTTCTGGGATTGGAGGAGTTGAGTTTTAAGGTGCCTTCTTTCTTCTTCCGCCTCTTTACGCTGGGTAATATCGTTCCCGATGCAGAGTATCTCTTTTATGCGGTTATGGCTGTCAAATACAGGTTTGTTTGTCCAGGCAATCCACACCCTGTCGCCGTTTCGGCGCATATTCTCATTGATATTATTCATATAGCGATCAGGTTCGCTCGCCATGTCCAGAATTAGCTCTTTAAGGTCCCGTCCTGTTGACTCTACTTCTGGAACTATTGTCCCTAAAACACTTTTACCCACAATCTCCTTCTCTTTATAATCAAAAAAATTCTGGCCGAATTCATTCATGAAGGTTACCGTGCCTGAGGTATCCATCCTGAGAATGATACTGTTTACACTCTCAACCAATTCACGATACTTCTTCTCGCTCTCCCGGAGGGCCTTAACGGTACTCTGAGCCTCCATTGTTTTATGAGATACCTTTTTCCGGAGGGCATAGTTCCAGATCAGAAGCATTAACCCAAGAACACAGGACGAAATAATCACATATCCGATATACCGTATATAGTCAGGATTAATAGGCAGGGGAGCCCCCATCCACTTTCGGTTTATGGCATCATATTCCTCCCGGGTGATTTTAGCAAAACCCTCTTCAAGAAGTACCAGCATATCTTTGTTGCCCTTCTTTACCGCACGGTGGAATTGGCCGGAATAAAGGGTGATGGAATGGTGAAAATCCTCATCCATATTGTATTTGTAAAGATAATAAAGAGCCGGAGGTTTATCGACACAAAAT
>PNOM01000094.1 GCA_013824835.1 Syntrophus sp. (in: bacteria)
GACGACAAGGTATGTTGATTAGTCTTTCTGCGCATCTATGCGGTATTCTGTAGCCAATAATCAATATCATTTCTCAAAGGATACCGCGTAGGGATTCTTGACGATTTTGAGTCTGGAGTGATTGGCAATTCGGTCATATATAGTCTTGATTTCGATTTGAATTGAGTTGATTGAAACTGTGTCTTTTGTTATGGTGTAAGTTTTGTTTGCATTCGACTCATAATCAAAAAGAGTAACAAGCAGGGTGTCAGCCTTCGAGGCTACCATTTCCACAAATATTTCCTGATCATACATAAAATATATGCCATAATACGATGATTCGATAAGAGTTCCTCTGCAATGACCTGTAACGAAATTATAAATAGCTAATGCAATGCCTCTCAAGTCGTTCGACGCGATGTTGTCAACGTATTCCCTTGCAGTGTGATCCATCAGCGACCTGCCTATTTCGATCTCAAAAGCATCAAGACCAACGGTGCGGTCCCCCTCGGAAAGTCTTTCGAGATTATAAGCGTAGTCAATTATCTCAGAATGAGTATATGTCGCTTTATCCCATAGTTTTGCGAAAACCAAATTTGAGATTGTCCATGGCAGATTTTTCTGGGAATCAATAAAGAGGTTCCTTCGCAATATCTTGTTGAAGAAGCTGTCTATACCCAGCCTCTCTATTCGACTGTCAACATATATTCCCCATATGTGGTTATAGAGTTCCCTGGTCTTTGGCTCCGAAGTGCCATGTGGAATGAGGTCTCTATTGTACGTGAAGCTGCTATCCAATGCGTCGTGCACATAAAGAAAAAGGCGATAGATTCTGCCATATAGAAATGTGTCGCTATCCCAGAGGGTGAGCTTAACGTCCACATTTCCCTTTTTGGCTTTTAGCCGCTCAACCTTTTCGCTCCAGGGGGAAGCTACGTTGTCGATATATATATTGCGAATCGCCCCCGATATGGTCAGCGAGTTAAGTATGTCACGAGCGAGACTCTCTTTGGATTGCAAGGGTTCCTTTTGCATTTTTATAAAAATAATAAAGTGGAGGAAAGACCCACGAGTTGACCGGAAGGTCTTTCCTCCAAAAGCCTGTCATATGATATAACGAACCGATGACTTATGGCCACTCGGTTTTATACAAAACGGTAACAATGAAGCCTACGATCAGCATACCTGCGGCTGTAAACAAGGCCCCTTCGTAGCTTTGTGTTGCTTCCTTCACCCTTGCAAAGACGAGAGGGCCCGCAATACCTGCGCAACTCCATGCGGTGAGCATCGTGCCATAGACTCTGCCGATATATGCAGGTCCAAATGTATCTGCGGCAAACGCAGGCATTGTGGCGAAACCTCCGCCGTAACAAGCAAGAAGGTAGCTGGCTATAATGCCGAACATGGTTACATTTGCAATTTTAGGCAGAAGCATATAAAGAACAGCCTGCGAGAGAAACATGATGGCAAAGACAGCTTTTCTGCCGATGGCGTCGGATAACCATGACCATATTAATCTTCCAAGGCCGTTAAAGATTGAAGCTATGGCAAGGACAGTGCCTGCCGTTATAGCGATCGCCTTAAGTTGATCAGGGGTGGGTTGTCCCGACATGGCGTTCTTTAATATATCCTGCGCCATTGGAGAAAGCTGGGAGATTAGCCCTATGCCGGCGGAAACATTCAGGAAGAGCATGAGCCATAACATCCACCATTGCCTTGTTTTAATGGCCTTGTTAAAAGGGATAGAGTCTGCGGCCGATTTGCCTTTTGCCGCTGCGGGTTTGAATCCTGCTGGAAGCCATCCCTGAGGCGGATTTATGAATAGCTGGGCGGTGCCCGTTACGACTACCAGAAAGATGACTCCCCAGACAAAATAGGTGTTTGCTATCCCCATGCTGATCACCATCTTGGGTGCGATCTGTCCCATGAAAAAGGCGCCTGCGCCGAAACCCATGACGGCAAGGCCGGTGACCAGGCCCCTCTTATCGGGAAACCACCTGATGAGAGTCGCTATGGGAGTGACATAACAGAATCCATTGCCTATCCCGCCGATAACGCCGTAACCAACATAAAGAAGTGTAAGGCTTCCAGTTTTATCTGCAAGCCCGGTAAGAAGGGTTCCGATGCCGAAAAGTATTCCGCCGACTGTTGCGACAAAACGCGGCCCCTTTTTGTCTACCAGTGTGCCCCCGAAGACTGCTGATGTGCCTACGACAGCCATTAAAATCATAAAAGCGGCCTGTGTCGATGTTTCTGACCATCCATGTGCAGTCATGAGTGGTTTTTTGAATACCGACCAGGCATATACAGTGCCAAGGCAAAGCTGCATTACAATTGCACTCGCGGCAATTACCCATCGTTTGGTTTCCAAACTTATATTACTCATTTGCTACCTCCTTCCGTTTTATATATTTTTTCATATCTAATATATTTTTTCCTGAACAACGTTAATGTTTCTGGAACACTATGTCTCAAGTTAATGGCTCCGCACAGGCGATATTTACTCAATATGACATAGCATAAATTTTTTCTTTATCTAAAGGCAAGAGTTATTTGCGAAAAAAATCACAATATGTGATTTACAGGGCAAAACAAAAGTCTCAGGAAATATGTTACAAAAATATGGACATTTTGAATAGGCAAATATATTATTCATTATATTAATAGGGTGTCACATACGGTTTGTCAGCGCAAGGGGGTATTTGTGTTGGTGGAGAGGTGAACGAATGAAGGTTCTTTTTTCAACCGGGTCTCTTAGTCACCTGCCTATCAATGAAGTCTTTTTTCTTGCGAGAGAAGCGGGCTTTGATGGCTGCGAGCTTGTAGTGGGTAAAAACTTTAATAAGCCTGATTATGCAGAGAAGGTGGCAAGATGTCTTGAAATCCTGCCCATCTGTTCCATTCATGCCCCTTACGTAAATATTGCCTCCTGGGGCAATGAAAAACAGGCCCTGATGAGAACCGTGGAACTTGCCGCGGAGCTGGGTGCCAAAGTGATTACCTTTCACCCTCCTTCCTGGTTGGGGCGAGAATTTAAATTCTACAGATGGTTCAGAAGAGTGAAGGATTTTCAAGAGGAATTCTGTTCAGATCCCCCCTTCCTCGGTATAGAGAATATGGCCCTTATCAGGTTGGTGATTCCTCCTTACATTTTAAACAACTTTAAGAAAATGATAAAGTTCGGCCTCAGGAAAAACCTTTATTTTACCTATGATACCACCCACATTGCCACATGTGGGTATGATATTGTGGCAGCCTTTTTGATGTACTTAAATACAGGGCGATTAAAGAATGTTCATCTCAGTGATTACAGTCTCTGGAGAGAGAAAAGCCATTTGGGTATCGGAAGAGGAGAATTACCGATTGTGAGGCTGCTGAACACCATGAACCGACTTGGGTATGATGAGATGGTAACACTTGAGATTGCCCCCCAGGAATTGCCGCGGACAAGGGAGTGGCTTCTTAAAGTTATGACCTATTCGTCGGCCTATCTGAAATTACATCTTGAAAGGAGGGAATTCACTTGAAGCAGGGTTTGGTAACACTTTTTAAACAAAGAGTTTTTGTTGACATTTGCGGCGTCATTTGGTTAAAGTATCCAACTTTAAACAATTTGGCTACCACAGCTGTTGCGAGTCAAGGGTAAATGTGCTTTGTTAGCACAAAAGCCATTGGCTGACTTCGAGCTGTATGGCGATACTGAACCCAGGGGAAGGTAGCTAAAGGGTTGCGCACAGGTAACAACAATATTACGGGAGGGTTAAAAAGGAGGAGCTCATGGCAAAAAGTGTACACGACATTGTGAATTCACCAAAGTTCAAAAGCCTTGTCACTACAAGGTGGACAGTCAGTTTCATTCTCACATTCTTATTGTTTGTAATCTATTATGGGTACATTCTTCTGATTGCATACAATAAGGAGTTTCTTGCAGAAAAAGTGGGCGTTTATACGAATTACGGTATAATCTTAGGTGTGTTGGTTATTGTCCTTTCCTGGATACTCACGTTTATTTATGTTCTTTGGGCCAACTTTTCTTACGACAAGAAGGTTGAAGAACTGAAAAAAGAACTATGATAATATCGGGAATATAAAGGAGGAGACAATGGAGACATCAATAGGACAGCCGAATTTCATTTCAATTTTATTTTTTGGAATATTTGTTTTTTTCACACTCATGGTCACGTACTGGGCAGCGAAAAAAACAAAAACTGCCGCAGAGTATTATGCCGCCGGCAGGAGTGTCACGGGGTTTCAGAATGGCATGGCGCTGGCCGGGGATTATATGTCCGCTGCCTCATTTCTTGGAATTGCCGGCATGGTCTCCTTGAAGGGATATGACGGGATGATTTATGCAACCGGCTGGCTTGTTGGCTGGCCTGCACTCATGTTCCTCATTGCGGAGCCCCTCAGAAATCTTGGCAAATTTACCTTTGCAGATGTGGTTGCTTTCAGACTGAAACAAACGCCCATAAGAATTGCAGGGGCTATCGGCGGTATTCTGGTACTCCTGGCCTATACGATTGCGCAAATGGTGGGTTCTGGGACCCTTATAAAGTTAATGTTTGGTGTACCCTATGAAGCGTCCTGTATCATGGTCGGGTGCGTGATGCTCTGCTACGTGCTTTTTGGTGGTATGCTCGCAACTACCTGGGTGCAGATCATCAAGGCATGCCTCCTTCTCTTCGGTGTGACACTTTTACTACTGCTTGGTCTCTCGAAATTCGGGTTTAACCCCGGCAATGTGTATGGGGCCGTACAGGATCTTCCTAAGGTGGGTGCGGACATGTTAAAGCCGGGAGGTCTCGTGACAAGCCCTCTTGATGCTATTTCCCTTGGTCTTGCGCTGATGCTCGGCCTTCTGGGTTTACCGCATATTCTGATGAGATTTTTTACTGTTCCGGACGCACGAGAGGCAAGAAAATCGGTTGCCTACGCGACCACGTTTATCGGATATTTCTACTGCATTATCCCTGTTATCGGGTTTATGGCAGCGGTCCTGGTCGGAAGAGACTTGATAACAAAAGTCGATAAGGGTGGTAATATGGCAGCCTTATTGTTCGCCGAGCTTCTGGGCGGGACACCGTTTATGGGCTTTATGGCGGCCGTGGCATTCGCTACGATTCTCGCCGTTGTTGCGGGGCTCACCCTTGCTGCTGCATCTGCTATGTCCCATGATATTTTTGTATCGGTATTCAGAAAGGGCAAAGCCAGTGAGGCAGAGCAGGTCAAAGTGGCAAGAATCGCCGTGATCATTTTCGGCATTGTCGCAATTGGTCTGGGAATTCTGTTCAAAGGGCAGAACGTGGCCTTCATGGTGGGACTTGCATTCGCGATTGCTGCGAGCGGGAATTTCCCGGCGCTCTTCATGTCCATCATATGGAGGAAATTTACGACTGGTGGTGCCGTAGCCTCTATTCTGATCGGGTCTATATCAGCAACCGTTTTTATCATTTTGAGCCCCACGGTCTGGGTTGATATATTTCATTTTAAGACAGCCATTTTTCCACTCAAGAACCCTGCTGTTATTTCTATGACGCTTTCATTTGTGTCCGGAATAGTAGTTTCGCTCATTGCCCCCGACAAGGAGGCAGAGCAGAAGTTTGAAGACGAAAAGCTTAGAACATATCTTGGTGTAGGGGCAGAGTAATTTAGCCGTATGAGATCGAGACGGGCCTGCGTAAGAAGGGGCCCGTCTCCGGTTTTGGTGGGTTTTTTTAGTCAAAGGAGATGATGTGTCGAGGGAAGAATCTCTTTTTTTTGCGCGGGTAAAAGATGTTTACAAGAAGGGATCTTATACATGCGATTTTGATATAACAGTCTTTAATGCAGCCCTGTTGATGCAGCATGAGGATATATCGGGAATCATCGTAGTCAACAGGGATCGCATAGTAGGGGTTCTTACTGATAAGGATTTGAGAAATAAAGTGCTTGCATGTGGTTTGGACCCGACACGGACCCGTATCTCGTCGATCATGAGTACGCCGGTTATCACGGTCAACGAAGAAGATTTTCTGTCAGAAGCAATATACAAAATGATGAAGAACCAGATACACAGGCTCGCGGTAGTAGGCGAGGGAGGTGGGCTTGTTGGTATTCTCAGTGATACGGATATCATAAGATTTCATACTGATTCGGCACTCTTCTTTATTAAAGATCTGGAAGGGGCCAGATGCATTGATGATATAAAGTTGATCAATGACAAGATGTTTGAATACGTTGCAGAACTTTTCAAGTCAGATATAAAGCCAAAAGAGATCATCAGGTTGATTTCCTATCTGAATGATCTGATTATTACCAAGGTGATAAAGCTTCTCATAGAGGGTGAATTTGCGGGGTTGCCAAAAAAGGATTTTGCATTCCTTGTGCTGGGGAGCGAAGGAAGGATGGAGCAAACACTCAAGACCGATCAAGACAACGCCATAGTTTATCGTGATGACCTTTCCGAGAAGGATGTGAGTTTAATAGAAAAGTTTTCCGTAAGGCTTATTGATAGCATGGTGGATATTGGTTTTCCCTCGTGTCCCGGCGGGATCATGGCGAAGAATGTACTGTGGCGAAGAAGCCTGCACAATTGGATCTCGACAGTCAAGGAATGGGTGCGTGTTCCCACCCCGGACAACATATTGAGTTACAGTATGTTTTCTGATTTGCGAACGGTATACGGGGACCGGGAACTGGAAAAAGGGTTAAAAGACCGTATTATAAATGTGATCGGTCAACACCCTGTGTTTTTGGCCCATATGGCAAACAACATATTGAGATTTAAACCGCCTCTTAATTTTCTCGGGGGATTCAAGACGGAGAAGAAGGGTCAAAACGCCGGTAAGTTGGATATAAAACTTATGGGGATATTTCCGATTACGGAGGGCGTAAAAATCCTTGCCCTTGAAGCAGGTCTAATGGATGGGGGGACGAGTGAGAAGATCAGGAAATTGATGAGCAAGGATATTGTGCCCGATGATTCTCTCTACGAGGTTGAGGCAAGCCTTGACTTCTTTATTTATGTGAGGCTGAAGAGCCAGATCAGACGTTTCTCTATGGGGAAAGAGCCAACGAATTACATAGACCCTCTTGAGCTTAGTGAAGTTGAGAGGGAAAGATTAAAAGTCGGTTTTTCAATGGTCAAATCATTTCAAAGCTTTCTTGCCGACCACTACAAAGTCAGTTCCCTTGCGGGCTAAGAAGCCTGTTCCTTAGTAAGGAGCACAGGGCACACAGCGCCTTTCAGGACGTTTATTGCTACGCTGCCGAGGAAATACTTTTTGATACCTGTCCTTCCGATTGACGCGATAACGATGAGATCAGCATTTCTTTCTTCAGCTTCATGCAATATTTCTTCATACGGTACACCGTGCCTTATAACGGGTACGATTTCCATTCCAATGTACTTGTTGCTGTATTTTTCAATTTCTTTCGTTATATTTTCCTGGGCTTTGGCCGATATCTGATCTTCGACTTGGTGAACAATGTCGATGTCTATGGAATATTCCTCGACTGTCTGGATCACATGTCCACTGATAACATGTACCAGATAAATGTTTGAATTGTAATCTTTTGCAATATCTAACGCCTGTTTCAATGCCTTATCGGAATATTCTGAAAAATCAGTCGGAACAAGAATGTTTTTTGGCCTCAGCATATCAAACCCTCCTTTAATTTAGACTCCTCATCTCACAAACCGTTATATTTATAATAACATCTAATTAGTACTTGTCAACGACAATCGTCCAGAGGAAACCGGTGATTTCCCGTTAGAGTTTTCAGTGCTCAGTAGTCAGCGTGTAGCGGGACAATTGAATCAACATATATTTTATACTCGGTGAAAAACCTATCTTTACGGGGTCTCTGTGGTCCGGCGGGGCAAATCAGCAGAGTTGATACAATCCTTATATGAGCTAACTCAACCGTACTAATATTGGTTACCATTTTTCGAATAAAATCCGGAGAGTGTATTGCCCCGTGACTCCTCTATTTTTGTTAAAAAACTCTTGACATATAAAGGGAAAATGTTTAATATACACAAGTTTTTCGCGAGTGCAATCTTCCCTTATAAAAAGGGATTATTTTTTTGGAGGTAAAGATAGATGCCTACTATTAATCAATTAGTAAGGCTTGGGAGGAAGGTCGTCAAAAAGAAGAGCTCTTCTCCGGCCCTGACAAACTGCCCGCAGAAACGGGGCGTTTGCGTGAGGGTATATACAACGACCCCGAAAAAACCGAACTCAGCATTGAGAAAAGTTGCTCGTGTCAGATTAACGAACAGTATTGAGGTTACCAGCTATATTCCCGGAATAGGGCATAACCTGCAAGAGCACTCAGTGGTCCTTATAAGAGGCGGAAGAGTGAAAGACTTACCAGGCGTCAGATACCATATTATCAGGGGTTCTCTCGATGCAAGCGGCGTGGCGAACAGGAAAAAGAGCAGATCTAAATACGGCGCAAAGAGACCCAAACAATAGAGGAGCAAAGGTATGCCAAGGAAAGGACACATATCAAAGAGAGAACGGACATCCGATCTGAAATATAACGATTTAGTCGTACAGAGACTGATAAACAGTATCATGCTCGACGGGAAAAAGAGCACGGCGACAAAAATTGTATATGGTGCATTTGATCTTATAGAAGGCAAGCTGAAAGAGGAATCATTGAAGGTATTTCAGAAGGCCATGGACAACATAAAGCCGGAATTAGAGGTTAAGGCAAGAAGGGTTGGCGGCGCTACATACCAGGTGCCGGTTGAGGTTAGGGTGAACAGGAAACTGTCGCTGGCAATCCGTTGGCTGATTAAATATTCAAGGGGCAGGTCAGAAAGAACAATGATAGAGAAACTTGCCGGAGAAATCATAGATGCATTCAATAACAAAGGCGGTTCCGTAAAAAAGAGAGAAGACACGCACAAGATGGCTGAAGCGAACAAGGCTTTTGCCCATTATAGGTGGTAAACCAGGAAATGAGTCTTAAAAACATTGAAGTGTTAAGAAATGTAGGTATAATGGCGCATATTGATGCAGGGAAGACTACTGCAACTGAGCGCATGCTTTTCTATACAGGGGTAAACAATAGAATAGGCGAAGTAGATGATGGCGCTGCAACCATGGATTGGATGGAGCAGGAGAAGGAAAGGGGTATCACCATTACTGCAGCGGCTACAACATGTTTTTGGAGAGATCATAGGATAAATATTATTGATACGCCGGGACATATTGATTTTACCATAGAAGTAGGAAGGTCCCTTAGAGTTTTGGATGGTGCAGTAGCGCTTTTTTCGGGTGTAGAAGGTGTAGAGCCCCAGTCTGAAACGGTCTGGAGACAGGCTGACCGATACAGGGTACCGAGGATCGCTTTTGTAAACAAGATGGACAGACCTGCAGCGGATTTTGATAAAAGCGTACAAATGATACAGGATGTTCTGAAGGCAAATCCTCTTATGCTTCAGATACCGATTAAGGACGGAGATGAATTTCTCGGTGTAGTCGATATTATTAGAGGAGAAGCGCTTTTTTACGATAAGGAGAGCAAAGGCCTGGATTATGAGGTATGTGAAATACCTGAGCACCTAAAGGCAAAAGCAGAAGTTTTGTATGAACGGCTCCTGGAAGCCCTCTCAGAGGTTGATGATGAGTTCATGACCCGCTATTTAGACGGCCATGCCATGGATGAGCTGGAAATCAAAAGGTTGATCCGGAAAGGGACATTAAATGGCAATTTTCTGCCGGTACTCTGTGGGACAGCATTTAAGAACAGGGCAATACAGCCCCTTCTTGATGCAATAGTCGATTACCTCCCGTCCCCAGTTGATGTGTCGCCATACAAATACTGGAATGAAGACGGACTGGAAGGCGAACTGGATGGGAAAAAAGAAGAACCCTTTAGTGCCCTTGTGTTTAAAATAATGAATGATCCTTTTGTCGGACAGCTTTGTTTTATACGTATTTATTCAGGGGAACTGAAAGCAGGTGATACCGTATATAACAGTTCACGATCAAAAACAGACAGGATTGGACGGATTCTACGGCTTCATGCAAACAAAAGGGAAGATGTAAAAAGGGTTGAGGCAGGCGACATCTGCGCTATTGCTGGTTTAAAGAATGCCTGCACCGGGGATACTCTAACCCATGAAGGCTCAGACATACTCTTTGAAAATATTGAGGTCCCGGTGCCTGTTGTCTCAATTGCCATTACACCGAAAAAGAAGGATGACCTGAAAAAGATGTGGCTTGTCTTTAACAGATATACAATAGAAGATCCCTCAATAACCGTAAAGATGGAAAAAGAAACAGGGGAAGTCATACTTTCAGGAATGGGTGAACTTCATCTTGAAATAATAATGGACAGGGCAAAAAGGGAGCATAATCTTGAAATGATATCTTCACCGCCCCAGGTTGCCTACAGGGAGACAATTACAAAAAAGGTAACAGGGGTTGGGAAATATATAAAACAGTCTGGTGGAAGAGGCCAGTACGGCCATGTAGTATTTCAGCTCTCTCCACTTGAAGGGGCTGAGTATGTGTTTGAAAATAAAACGGTTGGTGGTGTTATCCCCAGAGAATATATTTCGAGCATTGAGACTGGGGTGAAAGAGACACTTGAAAAAGGTGTGGTCCTTGGCTATCCTTTAATAAATATTCAGGTTGATCTTGTAGATGGCTCATATCATGATGTTGATTCTTCTGAGTTGGCTTTCAAGCTTGCCGCTTCATTAGGCCTGAAGGATGGAGTGCATAAGGCAAATCCGGTTATCCTTGAACCTATAATGAAGGTTGATATAAATGTACCGCCTGACAGTATGGGCACAGTTATTGGGGATATCTCATCAAGAAGAGGAAGGATTGCAGAATTAGGTGACAGAAATGATTTTAAGTTTGTTGTTTCCTATATTCCCTTAGATGAGATGTTTGGTTATACGACCCATCTTCGTTCAGCCACGCAAGGAAGGGGCTATTTTACTATGGAGTTTTTTCACTATGCCCCGGTGCCGGCACATATCTATGACAATTTAATGAAAAATAGAGAAAAAACAGTAA
>PNOM01000095.1 GCA_013824835.1 Syntrophus sp. (in: bacteria)
GGAACAGGTTTTGAACCTGCGACCCCCGGCTTGTAAGGCCGATGCTCTCCCGCTGAGCTACCCGCCCATTCCGGTTACTATAACAACTTCGGGACAGAATGTCAATCTTTAAGCAATCTCCGCTTCGTCTTCGTAGATCATGATCGGTCTTTCATGGTTCACGATCACGTCTTCGTTTATAACGCACTCTTTCACATTGGAAAGGGTGGGAATCTCATACATTATATCGAGCATGACCTTTTCCATGATGGCCCGTAAGCCCCGTGCGCCGGTCTTCTTTTTCATAGCGTCTCTTGCAATCCCGCGCAATGCCCCTTCTGTAAAGGTCAGTTCCACATTCTCAAACTCAAAGAGCTTTTTATACTGTTTTGAAATGGCATTTTTAGGCCTTTTCACGATTTCCACAAGGTTTTCTTCGTTCAGTTCATCAAGGGTAGCGATAATGGGCAGTCTTCCTATAAACTCCGGTATGAGCCCGTATTTAAGCAGGTCTTCGGGTTGGATCTCCCTCATGAGCTCCGAGTAGACCTTGTCTCTTCCGCCCGCAATGTCAACACCGAAACCGATACCTTTCTTGCCGATGCGGTTTGCCACTATGGAGTCAGCACCGTTAAAGGCCCCGCCGCAGATAAATAGGATGTTTGAGGTATCCACTTTTATATAGTCCTGCTGGGGATGTTTTCTCCCCCCTTTGGGCGGCACGTTTGCAATCGTTCCCTCAATGATTTTCAGCAAAGCCTGCTGGACACCCTCACCGGATACATCTCTTGTAATGGAGGGACTGTCCGTTTTCCTCGAAATCTTGTCGATCTCGTCAATATATACAATGCCTCTTTCCGCTTTTTCAATATTGTAGTCTGCAGCCTGGAGAAGATAGAGTATGATATTCTCTACATCCTCACCTACATAGCCCGCCTCTGTCAAGGTTGTTGCATCTGCGATAGTGAAGGGTACATGGAGTATCTTCGCAAGGGTCTGGGCAAGAAGGGTCTTTCCGGAACCCGTCGGGCCAATCATCAGTATGTTGCTTTTCTGGATCTCTATATCATCAAAACCTGTCTTTGATTCAATCCTTTTATAGTGATTGTAGACTGCCACAGAAAGCACCTTTTTCGCATGGTCCTGACCAATGACATATTCATCGAGAAGCTTTCTGATCTCATGGGGCTTCGGCACCGATGTCTTTATGAAGTCGAATCTCTCTTTTTTTGCCTCATCCAGTATAATCTCATTGCACAGCTCAATACACTCATTGCATATGTAGACCATGGGGCCTGCGATCAGCTTCTTTACCTCATCCTGGCTTTTACCGCAAAACGAACAATGCAGTTTCATCGTTCTCCCATTATTTTTTTTAATCATTGTCATTTTCTTTTCTCCACTATTTCATCTATGACTCCATACTCTAACGCTTGACTGGCCGTCATATAAAAATCTCTTTCTGTATCCAGGGTAATCCTGCTCATCTCCTGGCCGGTATGTCGGGCAAGGATTTCATTCAGCTCTTCCCGAACCCTCAGTATCTCCTTTGCCTGGATACCGATGTCTGTCGCCTGTCCCTGGGCGCCTCCAAGGGGTTGATGTATCATGATCCTTGAATGTGGAAGCGCATATCTTCTCCCCTTTTCCCCTCCTGAAAGCAGTACCGCTGCCATGCTTGCCGCCTGGCCGATACACATGGTTATAATGGGGGACTTGATATACTGCATCGTATCATATATGGCAAGACCGCTCGTAATATATCCTCCGGGACTATTCACATACAGGGATATATCCTTTGTCGGGTCTTCCGATTCAAGGTAGAGCATCTGGGCAATCACAATGTTTGCTACATTGTCATCGATTGCTGAACCGAGGAAAATGATCCTCTCCTTTAATAGTTTGGAGTATATATCATAGGCCCGTTCCCCTCTGCCGTCCTTCTCAATTACTATTGGTACCAGGTTCATTCTTTCTCCTTAAATATCGCATGTTCCCTGAGAAAATCGATGGTTTTTTCCTCTGCAATGCCCTGTTTCAAGCCGCCGAGCATGTTATACTGCTCATAAAAATCATGCACTTCCTGATAGGGCCGTTTTACTTCCTCTGCCATCGCTTTTATCTTCTCATCAACCTCATTATCTTCTGCTTTTATGCCTTCAGCTGCCGCAATCCTCGCAAGGACCATTTCCGCCTTTATGCCTACTTCAGCCCTGGGTTTAAACTGTTCCCGCATGACATTTTCAATGGCAATCTCTTCCTCTTCGGCCATGCGCTGTCCTTTAAACCGGGATTTTGCCTCCCCCATCATGGCCTCTATTCTTTTCTCAAGCAATCCCTGAGGCACCGGGACATCAGTGCCTGTTACGATATGCTTGATGAGCTGCTCTGTAATACTCTTTTTCCGGTTTGATTCCCTTTCAGCTTCTATCTCTTTTTTAAGGCCTTCTTTCATGACTTCGAGACTTTCAAAGGAAAGATCCTTCGCAAACTCTTCATTTACTTCAGGCAGGCGTTTTTCCCTGATCTCCTTCAAAGTTACCTTAAAGACCAGTTTTCTTGAGGCAATATCCTTGTCAGGGTAATCATCAGGGAAGTTTACGTCAATATCCCTTTCTTCGCCGCTCTTCATTCCATAAAGGCCGGCTTCGAATTCCGGCAAAAGGGTTGTCGTGCCCAGTTCAAGAGGATAGGCCTCGGTAGCCACCTCTTTCACGGGTTTTCCATCATCATAGGCCTGATACTTGACGATGACAAAATCGCCCTTTACTGCCCCTTGATCCCCTTCTTTCATGATCATTTCGGCATGCATATTCCTGAGTCCGTCTATACGGTGCGCAATATCTTCGTCGGTTACTGTGATCTTCTCTACTTCAACTTCCAGTCCCTTATAAGAGGGGAGTTCAATCTCCGGTTCAACCTCACACTCAAGGGTGTACCCGCGATTCCTTTCCTTTTCAACAAACTCTACAATAGGCTCTACAAGAGGTGTTACCTTTGCAGTAAAAAGGGCTTCGCCCATAGTTGTCTGGACCATCCTCTTTTTCAACTCATCCTCAATGTAATCCTTATAAAGGGAGGTGATAATCGATTTCGGCGCCTTTCCCGGCCTGAATCCCTTGATTTTGGCCTGTTTTTTAAGCTCAGCGAAAATTTCTGATTCCAATTCCTTTACCGCCTCTTCTGGAAGAATAACCTCTACCTTCTTCCGAACCTGATCAAGACTCTGTACTTCAACATTCATACTATCCTCCAGAAAACGTGAGAGCGGACATGTTGCCTGTCTATTTTGGGTTAACAGGCTATATTATACCCTCAACTTCTCAAATTATCAAGACTTTTGGAGCGCTGCAGGTCTATTGAAAATGATAGGGGCCCTGAAAGGAAACCTCAGAGCCCCTATCATTACATGGTATTTGTGCTTATTTCTCTTTGGATATAACAAGGTTCTCAAAGCCATTGTCCCGGAATTCCTCTTCATATTTCAGGATAAGGGGGTATTCCTTCTCCATCAACTCTTCTTCGGTCATCCCCTCTGCCTTCTCGTCACCATACTCGGCAATGAGGTCACGCTTTGATAAGGCAAGCACCAGCTCTTCCCACACTGTATACATATTATACTCGCCGATCATATCGACAACCCCTGTTGCTTCTTCAAACTCTTCTGTAGGGAAATAGGACTTCCCCTCTTCGTCAAAGCCTGCATATGTGCCGAATCCAGAATCCTTTGCAAGGGACAATACAAACTGTTCAAAATCTTCAAATTCCTTTTCCGGTTCACTCTTAATGGAATTGACCATCCAATTCCCAAGGTAGACCATCTTCAATAAAGTCTTATACTGCTCTTCCGTCACGTCAATCTTCATCATTTACCTCACTTTCACGTATTTTGGTTCCATCTCCCCCCATTCTATATAAAACTTACTGGATCACCCGGCAAGTTTCCCTATAAAAGCGGGCAGCGTGGATGCTGCCCCATGAGTTTTTTCATTATAGCACGTTGTCTCCCCTTTGGGACCTGTAAAATGCTGTTTATTGATGTTTTTGGAGGGATTGCCCCGTGTGCGTTGCGGGGCAGCTCATTACAGATTTACCGGTACCCACGCTATGCCGTTGTCTGATAAACGGAATCTAAAATGTATGCTATCGGGTCAGAGCTTTGTATGGGAGAACTCCGGGAACCTGATTATCCTTCATCCGCCAGGTGGATTGCAACAAAACCCTTGAAAATCTTGGTATTTTGAAGTATTTTGTTAGTCAAAAGCCATCAGCGATCTGCGGTTAGCCGTCAGCCCACAGTGGTGTAATTACTTAATGAAAAGCCGTAAGCTTTACGCGAATGGCCTATAGCGGAAGGGGGTACAGATGTTATTCTCGAAGATGTTTATTCCAACTATGAAGGAAGACCCGAAGGAAGCGGAGGTCATAAGCCATAAGCTGATGCTTCGGGCAGGTTTTATCAGAAGACTTTCGTCAGGCATCTACACATGGCTTCCCCTTGGACTGCGGTCCCTGAGGAAGGTAGAGCAGATCATACGGGAAGAGATGAACAGGAAGGGCGCCCAGGAGATACTCATGCCTCTGGTTCAGCCCAAAGAACTCTGGGTGGAAAGCGGCAGGTGGGAGAAATACGGGAGGGAGCTTTTAAGAATTATAGACCGAAACGATAGAGACCTTTGTCTTGCCCCTACCCATGAAGAGGTAGTTACCGACCTGGTGAGAAGGGAAGTAAGGTCCTACAAGGAGCTCCCCCTCACTCTCTATCAGATACAGACAAAGTTCAGGGATGAAATAAGGCCCCGGTTTGGCATTATGAGGGGCAGAGAATTCACCATGAAAGACGCGTACAGCTTTGATATGGATGAATCAGGGGCAGAGCATAGCTATCTGGATATGTATGATGCCTATATGAATATTTTTGCCCGGTGCGGTTTCAAATTCAGGGCTGTGGAGGCTGATACCGGGCAAATTGGCGGAAGTTTTTCCCATGAGTTCATGGTCCTTGCAGATACTGGCGAAGATGTGGTTATTTCTTGCAGCAACTGTGGATATGCCGCAAATCTGGAGAGGGCTGAGATCGGATTTATTGGAAAAGAAGGGATGCAAAAAAAAGGCCAGTACAAAAGGGTGGAGACCCCGGGAAAAAAGAAGGTTGACGAAGTCGCTGCTTTTCTCGGTGTAACACCGGCTACCCTTGTAAAAACACTCATATATAATACGGACCAGGGCGTTATCGGGGTATTGGTCAGGGGAGACAGGGAGGCTAATGAAACGAAAATCAGAAGCCTCATTGGTTTTGACTGGCTTGAGCTCTCAGACGTGGAGACCATAGAAAAGGCGACCAACGGGCCCCTTGGTTTTTCCGGCCCCATCGGCCTTGATATCCCCCTTTATGCTGATAATGATGTATGTAATATGGAAGATTTTGTAGTAGGGGGAAATGAAAGGGATATCCATGTGAAGGATGTAAATGTGGCAGATTTTTCCGTAAAAGGTTTTTTTGATTTGAAGATTGCCGAAGAGGGCGACCCGTGCCCGCGGTGTCAGAATGTGCTCATGGCCAAAAGGGGCATTGAGGTGGGTCATGTATTCAAGCTTGGCCTCAAGTACAGCAAGGCCATGAATGCTACTTTCCTCGATAAAAACGGGAAGGAACAGTTCATGGTAATGGGCTGTTACGGCATAGGGGTGAGCAGGACCGTGGCTGCAGCAATAGAGCAGAGCCATGATGAGAATGGCATGATCCTCCCCTTTGCCCTTGTGCCTTTTGAAGTGGATATATTGCCTGTAAACATTGCGCACGAGGAGAGCATGGTCCTTGCTAAAGAGATATACAATAACCTTCTCGACAAGGGTATTGATGTGGTTCTCGATGACAGGGATGAAAGGCCCGGCGTCAAGTTTAAGGATTGCGACCTTATCGGTATACCTATCCGGATTACCATAGGCGAAAGAAATCTGAAAGACGGGAATGTGGAGATAAAAATCCGGCAGGAAAAGGAATCCCTGAAGATAAAAAAAGAAGAGGTAATAGAGAGGGTGCTAAATTATGTTGAAGATTTTAAACGCATGTGATCTTACACCAGGAGAAGAGATAGAAAACCGGCTTAACCGGCTCAGGAGCAGGATGGCGGCCCAGGGTATCTCCTTTGCCGTTATTTTACAGAACGTTGATCTATTCTATTTTACCGGAACGGTCCAGAAAGGGGTGCTTGTCGTCTTTTCCGATAAGGACCCCCTGTTCTTTGTGGAAAAGAGCCTGATCAGGGCCCGTATTGAGACCCCCCTCGATATTATCCCTATAAAGAAAGATAAGGATGTGGGGGATATACTTGCTGAAAAAAGGGTACTGAAAGGGCAGGGGAGCATGGAGCTTGATGTGCTTCCTGTAGCAAATTATGAGCGCTGGAAGGGTATCCTCGGGTACGAGGGTTTTCTTGACATTTCCCCTTTAATCAGGGACGTGAGGATCGTGAAGAGCCTTTTTGAGATTGCCCAGATAAAGAAATCAGGGGATATTACCTCCAAGGTCTTTACGAAGGCGAGAGACGTAGTAAAGGAGGGGGTACGGGAAGTTGATATAGCCGCGACCCTTGAGGCAGAGGGCAGGTTCCACGGGCATCAGGGATTCCTCCGGATGAGGGGGTTTAACCAGGAAATGATGAATATCTATGTTACCCACGGCCATTCCGGCATATACACGTCCGCCGCCGATGTGCCGATCGCAGGGGTGGGCGTGACCCATGCCATAGCCCAGGGGCCATCTATCAACAGGATGCAGAAGGGTTATCCCCTCCTCATTGATTACGGTGGCGGGTATAACGGTTACATTTCCGATGAGACGAGGGTGTTTACTGCGGGGGATTTGAACGGGCATTTTCAAAAGGGTTATGACGTTGCCCGGGAGATTATTGAGGACATGGAGTCTTATGGCCGGGAAGGCATTGATGGCACAGAACTTTTCAACCGGGCAATGGATAGAGTAAAAAAGGCAGGACTTGAGGACTATTTTATGGGTCACGGTGAAGGCAAGGTCGGCTTCATAGGGCACGGGCTCGGCCTTGAGATTAATGAGCTGCCTGTTATTACCCCGAGACATCACATCATCCTGAAAGAAGGGATGGTCTTTGCCGTTGAGCCCAAATTTATTTTTCCCGATGAGGGCGCAGTAGGGATTGAGGTTGATTTTATTGTAAGGCAGAACGGTCTTGAACGGGTTACCGATACGCCTGTCGATATTGTCCGGGTTTAGAATAACCCGGTCTACGCTGTTGCGTGAAGGTTTCTGATAAGGAGCGGCACAATGCTTTATTCTTTTGATAACAGGCAGCCGCGCATAGGGACTGAGACCTATGTGAGCGAACATGCCCTTGTAATCGGTGATGTTGAGATAGGAAACAACTGTTATATCGGCCATGGAGCGATACTCAGGGGTGATTATGGTTCCATTCGCATCGGTTCCGGTACTGCAGTTGAAGAAGGGGTGATTATCCACGCACCACCCGATGATTTCTGCTTCATAGAAGAGAAGGTTACTATCGGCCACGGGGCAATAATTCATGCTGCTAAAATAGGCATGGACGTGGTAATCGGCATGGGCGCCATACTCAGTATACGTTCAGAGATCGGGGCCCATACTATCATTGCAGAAGGTTCTGTGGTTCGCATGAAACAGATTGTCCCCGGAGGGGTTGTAGCAGGAGGTAACCCAGCAAAGGTACTCCGCACGATTTTAAAAAAGGATGAAGATTTATGGGGCTGGGCAAAACAGCTTTATATTGACCTCGCAAAGAAATATCTCCGACTGGGCATGAAACGTCTTTAATTGACTCCATCTCTCCTGTTGTAGTATACATACGTACATACGGGATGGGTAATGGAGAGGGCAGCGATACCCGTTTTTTATATAAATACGGACACTGACTGTTTGACGTGAGGAGCGCCTATGGAGTGGGTGAAGTTGTGTATCGATTTTGTTCTGCATATAGACAGGTACCTCAGTATGATCATAGAGGCTTATGGTCTCTGGACATATTTAATCCTCTTCCTGATCATTTTCCTTGAAACTGGTCTTGTGGTCACCCCTTTTCTGCCGGGAGATTCCCTTCTTTTTGCTGCAGGGGCTTTTGCAGCCAAGGGCTCACTTGATGTTGCATGGTTGTTTCTCCTCCTCTCCGTTGCTGGAATCCTCGGGGATACGGTTAATTACTGGATAGGAAACTTAGTTGGACCAAAGATATTTCATGGAAAAGCCAACCGTTTTTTGAATAAAGAACATCTAAAGAAGACTCACCATTTCTACAAAAAATATGGTGGCAAGACGATCATTATTGCCCGGTTCATTCCTATAATACGTACCTTCGCGCCTTTTGTGGCAGGCATAGGGAGCATGAAATACGGTCGTTTCATTATCTACAATATCGTCGGGGGCATTGCCTGGATAGCCATCTGTCTTTTTGCGGGGTATCTCTTCGGAAATCTCCCCATAGTAAAGAAGAATTTTTCCCTTGTGATTTTTGCCATAATTATTATCTCCATTATGCCGGGCGTCATAGAATTTCTCCGTCACCGTTATAAGCACTCTTAACCCTGATGGAACACGGAGGTCTCAAGGGATATTGCGCTGATATGGGGGGGGAGCAAAATAGGTATGTTTCCCCTGTAGCTGCCTCCACGGGACTCATCGGTTTTGTTATCATTGCTATGCTTCTGGTTGGGGCAACCTTTCCTGTCCCGGTATTCTCTGCTGATGGACGTCAGAAACTGGTGACCTTTTACGAAAAGGACCGGGAGATGACCTGCTCATTCAAGGCAGAGCTTGCCATAACCCCGGAAGAGCAGTCTCTGGGTCTAATGTTTCGTGAATCCCTTGAACCTGACAAGGGTATGCTCTTCATTTTTGAAAGGGACGAACCGAGGGTTTTCTGGATGAAAAATACCTATATTCCCCTTGATTTGGTTTTCATAAATGCTGCCCTTGAAGTGGTCCATATCCATCATTCCGCAATGCCAAGGGATGAAACAACCATGCATTCCAAATTTGGGGCCCGGTATGTTCTAGAAGTAAAGGCAGGCAAAGCAAGGGCCTGTAATATCAGTCGGGGCATAAAGGCGCGCTTTACGGATGCGTCCGGCAAATAAGCATCCATCATGAAGACATTGATTGCCATAGTCCTCCGCTTCTTTGCCTTTATCTTCTTTTTTGTGCTCTGGTTCTTTCCAGCCTCACAGGTGGTGGAGATAAAACAGATGAATCTCTATGATGAGTATCAGTCACACATAGAGAAAAAAGCAGGTTTTGCCATTCCCGGGGGCAGAAGATACAGACTGATGCCTGAGGGCGGAAAGGAATCCTTCGAAGGTTTTGTTGCAAGGAAGGCAGGCACAAAGGTCCGTGTTGTCGAAGGCAGGCAGTGGCAGAGGTTTTCCGTAATTGTTGCTGAAAAACAGGGTACAGAAAGGGGCGAAGTCTATTGTGCGCCCTCCGATATACCGGGAGACTGGAGGGGAGAGGGTGAGGTATTTCTTATGGTCAACCCCCAGGATTTTTCCCGTACCTTACGGGTGCGTACCTATAAGGCATATGATTACGGCTGGTCGGCAGCGCCTCCCCATGTCCGCTATCCTTTTCGGAACAAATGGTGGCTTATCATCGCCGCCTCAGTCTTTTTCTTTCTCCTCTCAATACCTTTTCTCCGGGGTTTCCGGACGGTTGTCGAGAAAAGTACTGCCCATACAGGTTTTTCCTGGGGCTTAGCCATACTCCTCACCGGACTTTCCGGGATTGCTGTTCCGATCATCTATGATATACCCGGTATGTCCGGAGGATTTGCACTCTTTTTTGTCGGTGGATTTGTCGCCATAAGCGGCATTGTTACCATGGCTGTCTTCGGATTTCAACTCAGGGCCTTGAAACGAATGCTCACCGGTGTTGGAGTATTGGCCCATTGGACTTACCCGCCGGCAGAGTGGAATCTCTTTACAGAGGCTGAATTCAGGGAGCTCAAGGGCGAAAACTTTCAGAAATGGCTTCTTATTGCAGTCATAACCTTAGTTGTCGGCGTCGGTTTCATGGTGATTATGCGCGACAAGGCCTCGGTGCAGGTTTTTGTCTTTCTCCTGGGGCTCATCGTTTTTCTTGCATTTATTGCCTGGTTTGTCCCGCGTATGAGCTACAGGAGGAATCAGCGGGAACCGGGTGAAGTTTTTATTACCAATACAGGTCTCTGTATAAATGGCGCGGTACATACATGGAATCTCCTCGATGCCACCCTCGATTCGGTGGAATTGACCGCAGATAGCATGATGATCATTTTTGTCTATTCTTATTTTGTCCGTTATGGTCGTGAATCCGCCACTGTCCGGGTGCCGGTACCGATGGGACAGGAATCAAAGGCCCGTGACGTGGTCGCACACTTCAACGAAAAACTGTAGCATTACCTTTATGTAGAAGATGGCAGGTGCTATGAGTAAACACATGAGAAAGCGCTTTTTTAAAAAGCGTCCCCAGGGGGATTCGAACCCCCGTTGCCGGCGTGAAAGGCCAGTGTCCTAGGCCTCTAGACGATGGGGACATATATGGGCCGTGCAAGACTTGAACTTGCGACTCTCTGCTTAAAAGGCAGATACTCTACCAACCTGAGTTAACGGCCCGTTGAGTTTATTAGGATATGAAAATTTTCCCTCATTGTCAAGTTTTATAAACGCCGT
>PNOM01000096.1 GCA_013824835.1 Syntrophus sp. (in: bacteria)
CCGCGGCCTTATCTACGACACAGACCGTAATATCACTTGGTATGATGCTCCGGCTGTATTACGCACCTGGGATGGGGCAATGTCTTGGGCAACTCTGGGTTGAATGTTGGGGGCGTAACCGGGTGGAGGCTTCCCAACACACTTCCAGTCAATGGGGGGTAACAGTTTGACCCAGAAATGGGGAAAGGGGCGCTTGACTCTCTTCTGAGGGTCTTTTTTATTTGGCCTTTTTCAACAATTCAAGATACCTTTCCCGCGATATACCTGCCGTTCTCATATTGCTCTTAATGATTTCAACATCAATTTCATCATACGTGGGTATTATCACAGGTCTAAGACAACCGGCTTTTTCATACAATCTATGAGAGCTTTCCTGACGCTTTAATACAAAGCCGTCGAGGACGAATATCTTTTCAAGAATCCTCCAATGTACAGGGGTTATACGTGGCACTGATGCTGATGAACTGAAAAAGATAGAGGCACTGTAATAGATTTAAGAGGCGTAACGGCCTTACGTTTGTGTTGTGATATTACCTTAAAACCACATTCTTTCATGACTTGGTCAAGGGTTCCCCTTTCAAAACACGACTCAAAGAATATTCGTATCACTTCTCCAATATTCTTCTTTGCTTCTTCCTCTGTGGGGGCCTGAGTTACTACGTCAATAGAAGGGCAAGATACTATATATTTGTTGCCTTTTTTCTTTATTGCTATCGGCAATGTTACGTCGAATGTAACCATGGTCTTATTATAGCCTGCCAATATTACCATGTCAACTTTTCCCGTATCGCCTGTCAAGTCAAAATAGAAATGTCCGTTTTTTACAAATATCTGGAGAACTATCTGCTGTAAAAAGTAGATAAGGACTAAACCGTTACTCGTTCGCCGCCGCTTCGATGGTTGACTTTTCTTCTAAAAGACTTATAAAATTAAGATACTTTGGGCATAACAACCATAAATAATGAAAACGCTTTTACCCTCCTTGAAGTTGTTCTTTCAATAGCGCTGTCGTCACTTCTCCTGCTGACAATATATTTTACCTATTTCGGGATAAATAAATCTATTAATACAGCATCTGAAGGCCAGGAAACACTCGAGACAGGCCGCATTCTTCTGGAGCTGATAAAGCAGGATATACGTGGAATTGTACCTCCCCCGAAATCTCAATTCATAGGTAAAATAGAAGATAAGGAGGGGGAAAATCCTTCCCATAGGGTAGATTTCATTACTACATCGGTGATGGGTGGAGATGCCCTCGGGCTAAGCGTGGTGGGATATTTCATATACAATATACCCGATAAAAAGGAAAAAATATTTGTGAGGAGGGAATCAAAGGAAATAAAAAGTGAACTGATCGACGGAGGTGTCAATTATGAGCTTTCGAAAATGGTAACCTCCTTTAAATTAGCTTTCTATAACGGTGAAGATTGGGTTGAAGAGTGGGATTCCCGCGCTCTGGGAAAAATGCCGAAACAGGTAAGAATCATGATAACAATAATAGATGAAAAGGGGTTCTCAATAAAATTCACTTCCGATGAGGTTGTTCCAAGTGCGCTATAATCTAAAGACGTCCAAGATTCAAGATTCAAGGTTCAAGGTTGAGGTGCCCCTGGCGGAATTCAACTCAAAACTCAGAACTCAACACTCAACACGTTCTTCCTGCCCTGCAAACAATGAGGGGGGGTTTGTTCTCATTATTGTTATGCTCGTTATCGCGCTGCTTTTCCCTATTGTCCTGACATTTAATGCGAGAACTCAGGTCAATTTTCTTCAAGCTGTCAATTTCAGAGACAATGTTCAGGCATTGCGGCTTGCACGTTCAGGCGTGGAAGGGGCAATGGGAATTTTAAAAATGGATAGCCCTGCTTACGATGCAAAAACAGATACGTGGGCCATGGCTTTCCCAGCTATCGGAGTCGGCGATGGAAAGCTGTCAATCAATATTGTCGATGAGGACAGCAAAATCAATATCAACCAACTTGTTGATTCAAATGGTATAAATGTGAATGTCTATGCGGAAAGCAGCTTAAGGAAACTTATTACGGGCCTTGGAGGAAAACAGGAGGTTGTTGATGCACTGATAGATTGGATAGATACAAACAACGAGCCCTTTGGCGGACAAGGCGCTGAAGATGAGTATTATAAGCCGCGCGGGTATAATACTAAAAACGGTCCCTTTGATTCACTTGATGAACTATACCTTGTAAGGGGGTTTGATAAAGATTTACTTGTGGATAAAAATTTGAAGGATTATATAACTGTTGCCCCGACGGATGGAAAAATAAATGTTAATACCGCTAAAATTGAAGTATTATATAACATTCATGATGAATTGAGAGAAGGGCTTGCCAGGGAAATTGTTAGATACAGAGATGAAAAGGAATTTAGAAACATTGTGGATGTAAAAAACGCAATCGGTATAACCGATAACCTCTACGCAAAAATATTGCCTTACATAAAGGTCAATTCAACTCTATTTGCCGTTCACAGCAAATATACTCTTTATAAAGTAACAAAAAATGTCGATGCCCTTTTGAGGAGAGACGGAAAAACAATATCTATAATCTCCTGGAGGGAATATTGAAAAGGAAGATATCTTCAATCGTCCAGCATAAAGATGGTTGGCATGGGGTAAGCTTTTCAATCAGCGGACATGAAATTACAGATTTCGAAATTTATCAGAAAAGCGCATTTGATGATATACAAAATATTTTAAAAGATTCCACCGCATATAGCGTGTCCATGAATACATCATCAGGTTATATGGTCCATCTCACCTTCCCTTTCAACGGAAAGAGAAAAATAGGTCTTGTCCTTAACAATGAGCTGGGGGATATATTGCCCTTTGGTGTTGAAGATGTTCAAATTGATTTCCAGGAAATCGGAAAAGGTAATGTATTATCCGTTGCAATACCAAAAGACACCCTGGATGGGTTCAGGGGGAATAAGAAAATAAATATTCTCACTCTTAACACACTCGCTGCCTTACATGCCCTCAGATGGTTAACCATTATGACCCTGACAGACTATGCCTTTGTCAATATCGATGGGAATACGGCGTCTATCATGGTGTTTAAGGAAAACAGGCTGAAATACCTGAGACAATTTTTTTACTCCCCGGAATCCGATTCTCTGATTGATGCTTTCGAGGAACTTTTAAGCCGTAAAGAGCTAATTGTCACAACATATTACATGATCGGAAGCAATAAAGATGTCAATGCTGAAAAGGAACGCATTGAAAAGAATTTCAACGTAGAGATAAATACACCGTCTTTAAAAACATATGTAAAACATGCTGATTGTCCCGAATGGCTTTGGGCAGGTATCGGGGCAGCGCTCCTGTCAATGAATCCAAAGCACGAGATTAGTCTCTTAAGCGATCGGCACAGAGAGCTCTCCTCGTTTAACAGGATTGCCCTTTCAGCCAGCGGCGTTATTGCAGCAATATGCATCATAATAGTTTCCGTGTTTTATCTCAATTACTACCTGAAAGAACGGGCTTATAATTATCTGATCTCTGAACAGGGGAGGTTATACAGGTCAGCATTTCCCAAGGCACCGCCCGTCAAGGATATAGGAAAAGCTTTTGAAGACAGAATTAAATCTATTGATCAGGAACTCCATGGGGCAGGCATAAACGTTGCAATGCCCCCTCTCCAGGTGCTTGCCGAGATCAGCAGCAACATTGATAGTCAAACCGACGTAAAGTTAAACGAGTTTGTATGCGACGAGAAAGAATTCGATATATCGGGAACAACGGTATCCTTTGCGGTTGTTGAAAAAATTCAATCAAATCTTGCAAAGATTAAAGGGGTTAAATCCACAGAAACACAAAGTGTGGATATCACTGCCGGAAAACAGATCAGATTTAAAATCAGAGGAAAACTGTGAAAAATATTCTAAATTTTTTCGCATCATTATCTGAAAGGGTCTATATTGCCATATTTATTATCATTATCATAGCATCGTCCACGTATATCTATCTGTTAAAGGAAGATACCCGTATTCTTGAACAGAAAATAGCAGCAAAGCAACATGAGCTTGGCAGAATCACCAAATTGAAAGACCTATATCAGGCAAAAAAAGGGGGCTTAGAAAGACCTGCCTCAAAGGGAATTCACGAAAAAACTATTTCCCTCGGCATGATTGAAGAGGTTGTTTTAAAATCGTTTCCAGATGGAAAGCTCACTATGCTAAAGCCATCCATGATAAAAGAAGATAGAGGAGGAAGCGCTCATAGAGCCTTTGAAGTAAAGGTGGGCGGTGCCGCACTCGGTGAAATTATCACTTTTGTAAAAATATTGGAAACTACGGGCCTTTATGTAAAGAAGTTACAATTGACCATACCCGCTTCAAATCAAACTGTTATTGATATGTATGCGGTAGTAACAGGAGGTTAATGCCCGTATGACATTAGACATTGGATACTTGAAATTGAAAATTGGAGATATATACAAAAAAAAGATTGCCGGTCTGGACATGAAGAAATATCTTTTGTATGCCGGAGCTGTGGTCTGGTTTTTTCTTTTGCTTATCGTTCTTATGTACTTCTTCTTTCCATATCAGAAACTTTTCAGAATTGCCTTACAGAATCTTTTTTGCGGAAACAAAATGACGGTTTCTATTGAGGGCGCTAAAATAAAACATGGTGGAGGAATAGTATCAAAGATTGTCTTTGGTCATGAAGCCCTGAAAGAAAAACCGCTTTTTGAGATTGAAAAAATAAAAGTCAGATGGAATCCGTTTTCCCTTGTAAAAGGCACTCTCAATATATCTTCTGATGCATCGATGTATAGGGGAACGATGAAAGTCAATATTGATAGAATACCAGTCATCATAAACTCTGTACCGCTTTTAAAAATAAATTTTGCCAATGTAGATCTTGCCGGGCATCCGGAAGACACATTACCATGGTTTAAGGGCATGAGCGGCACATTAAACGGTTGGATTAAAAATGAATCGCCTCTCTATACACTTGATAAACAAAAAGGAAGTTTCTCCATCAACATGAAAGACGGGGAGATTAAAGAGATATTAATAAGAGATTTTCCGCGGCTCACTATACCATATAAGGAGATTGTCATTGAGGGCAAGATTGAAGGGGAGAGAATCAATCTGAGCAGGATTGTCATAAACAGTCCGGGCAACACGATAAGGGGCAGCGGGATAATTGATGCGAACCAATATGAACAAAAGGTTGATTTTAAGCTTTATTATGAGGCACTGGTTAAAAACGCTCCCCTCGCCGGCAAGGGAACGATTACCATTACGGGCAAGCAGTGGTCTCCTGATATCATCATGACCCCTGAAGTTCCGGAAAAACCAGCAGAAGCGGCGGCTCCCGCACAGAAAAAGTAAAGCTGATCTTGAAATTGAATATGTGACACTATGTATGAAGAATATTTTGGTCTGACAAAAAAGCCTTTTTCCATTGTGCCGGATCCTCGATATGTCTACATGAGCACCGGACACCGGGAGGCACTGGCCCATCTTCTGTATGGAATCAAGAGCGATGGCGGCTTTGTTCTTTTGACCGGCGAGGTCGGAACCGGCAAGACAACGGTTTGCCGCCGTTTGCTTCAAATGGTGCCGGAAGACACCGAGGTTGCTTTTATCCTCAACCCAAAACTTACCGTTGAGGAGTTGCTTGAAAGCATCTGCGACGAGTTTGGAATCAACTATCCCGAAGGCAATAAAAGCATTAAGGTTTTTGTGACCCTTATCAACAACTATCTTCTCGATGTCCACTCCCGTGACAGGAGGGCTGTTCTTATCATTGAAGAAGCCCAGAACCTGAAGCAGGAGGTACTCGAACAGGTAAGGCTGCTGACCAATCTCGAAACAAACGACCATAAGCTGCTCCAGATGATTATGCTCGGACAACCGGAATTGAGAGATATGCTTTCTCAGAAAGGGCTGCGTCAGCTCTCGCAACGGATAACAGCGAGATACCACCTCGGCCCTTTGACTCAGGAAGAGGTCCCTGAATATGTTAACTTTCGTCTGTCAGCAGCAGGTCTGGTTCGCGGGCAACTATTCCCCCGTCCGATCTTCAGGAGGCTATACCGGCTGAGCAAAGGGGTTCCAAGGCTTATTAACGTATTATGCGACAGGGCGTTGCTTGGAGCATATACCCAGGGCAAAGAACGGGTTGACACGAAAACCTTGATAACAGCCGCCCGTGAGGTCACCGGAGAAGGGGAAAAACAGCAGCGCAGGCAAAAGTTCTACCAATGGGTACTTGCCGGTCTCGTTCTTGTTTTGTGCGCTATTCTCGGAACAACGTACTATAAACAACTCTTGAGACCTTTGCCACCAAGCAACTTAGAATCGGTTACCCAAAAACCTGCTTCCAAACCAAAGGCGGAGATAGTGAGAACCGTTACCCTCGAGAGGCCTGTGGACCAGACGGCCTTCAGTACAAAAGAGGCAGCCTATCAGGCTCTATTCAAGGAATGGCGTCTCCAGTACGTAAATGGTTACGGCCGCCCGGTATGTGAACAGGCCCTGGCCCAAGGATTGCGGTGTCTTGAGAGTAAAAGTAGTGTTGGTATCCTCCGTCAGATGAACAAACCCGCCGTGTTAAAACTTGTCGATGAAAATAAAGGTGAATACTATGCCACGTTGACCTCTTTCAAGGGAGAAACTGCCACCTTTGCCATCGGGAGCGAAACAAGGACGGTGGATATGAAGGAGATAATCCGTTGGTGGTCAGGGGATTATCTAATCCTCTGGCGGGCACCTGCCGAATATAAGGAGGATTTGAAACCGGGCAGCAGCGGACCCATGGTGGAATGGCTGGAAAAACAACCGGCGCTCGGACAGAAGCGGGAGTCAGCCCGGGCCGGTCTACACCATAAATATGAAGGCAAGATAGTAAACCAAGTGAAGAAATTTCAACTCGCCATAGGGATGGTTCCAGACGGGATCGTAGGTCCCAGAACAATAATGCTTTTGAATGCCCCTTCTAACGGCACGGACCCGGTCCTTAATGACGGGAAAGAGAGCAACTGAATATGTCATATATTCTCGATGCTTTAAAGAAGGTCGAGCAAAAACGGGCGCGGGAGGAATTACCAAACAAACTGACATTCCCAGGAGAACTTCCGCCGGAGCGCAAGAAACGGTCGCTCTGGCCCTACTTTCTCCTTGCTGCCTTGCTCCTTAATGCCGCGGTGATTGCGTTCCTGGTCAGCAGCCCTTGGTCTGACAAAGGCGGTACTATTGCGCAGGAATCGGTGCTGCGGCAGCCTGCGGCAACAGAGGACAGGAGCATAGTCCGGGAAACATTGAAGGGTTCAGAAGAGGGTTCGCTGAAAAAGGATGTCACCAGTTCTTCAACTCGTGCTGTTGAGAAGGAAGCCAAAGAGGCCGCTGTGCCTGTACCCGCAAAAACTCTCGTATCTGAGCACATACCGATTGAACAAAAACCAGGCCAGAAAAAAGTAGCTACACCCCCGATTGATAGGCTCTTCAGCCTGAGCGAGTTACCCCCTGTGGTTAAGAGCACTCTTCCGGAGTTTAGAGTGTCCGGCCATGCCTATAGCCCCGACCGGCATACCCGGGTGGCAAGAGTCAATGACAAAATCCTCCAGGAAGGGCAGGAATTGGCTCCTGGCTTGAGATTGGAGGAGATAATTCCGGAAGGCATTATATTCAGTTATCAGGGGTACCGCTTTCGTGTGAACCGGTAGAACGTTACCTCCAGCGGATATAAAAAAACATTGTGGATTGATCCGGAAACAGGAAAAAGGGATGACCCGCTGCCTGCCCCTTGTCCACGCTGCTATTTAGGCGGCACAGGAGAAGGCTGTGGGGATGGTATGGGGGTCGCCATCGGCTGTTGGACCGGAGGCGTTGCTGAGGGTGGAGGCGGAGGCGTTGCTGAGGGTGGTACATCTACATATTTTGTCCTTTCTACTTTACTGAGAACCATAAGGACAGATTTTTGAGACCTATCCGGTTTTATGAGCACGTAATTATATCCGCGCATTATGCGCTTCAGCATATCCTCAAAGGAAATGTTGGATATATTCAGATTTACAGCCTCATTTCCCACGGAATAACCCTTCAGTTCTATTGAAAATTTTAAGGAAAGGCTCCTTAGCACTTCGTTCAGTGGTTTATTATTTATATTGACGTTAATCAAACCATCTCTTGAGAGGTTAAACATATCCTGAGCATTGGCAAAACAAGGGAACATAAAAACGAACCAGAATGAAATAATAAGAATAAAACGAAGGAAATTACTCAAAATATGAATCCCCGCCAATATTTTTAATCACATTTAGAATTATGTGTCATGAAGTAATCATTTGTCAACGATATCTGTCACGCCTTTGCCTTGACGCTGTAGCATAAAGCATTGACAAACCAGTATATTATTCTTATCATAAAGAAATAATGAAATTTAACGTGCTTAATAAACATCTTTTGTCCTTTGCCATTTCAAGCGCTGCCGCGGTCTTGACAGCGGTTATTTTGTTAATCATCATAAGCGCGTCTATTATGAAAATACCATTACCGGGAGCCGGTAAAGCTTATGCAAAAAGCTATGCCGGACAGGACCTTTCATCAAATGTGAAGGCTGATTATGATGCAATAGTAAGCAGGAACCTCTTCAGGGCAAAATTGCAAACCGAAATACCGGTACCGAAAACTGAAAAACAGATTGAAGAGGAGCAGCTCACAGAAATTATGAAAGATATGACTTTAAAAGGTGTTTGGTTTGGCGAAAGGAAGTCAGACCTCTACGCTGTCATTGACAGGGGCGGACAAAAGGGGGTATGGACGTATGGATTAGGGGAGGTAGTAGAAAAGGGACTTGTTGTTTCTGATATACAGCGAAACTCTGTTCTGCTCAAAAAAAGTGATTTTGCCGCTACAATAAAATTATTCGCAAAAAGGTTTGAAAGAATAAATATGCCGCAGGGCACTCCTGTTGCAAAAGACATAAAAGAAGAAAAGGTTCAGCCAAAACAGCAGGTGGATTATTCAAAAGACATTAAGAAGGAAGGTAATACCGTTGTTGTGTCAAAAGCCCTGGCAGATAGAATAAGGGCTGACAACAACATCGTTCTGTCAACTATTGCAGTAAAAGCATCCGTTGATAACAGTGGGCAGTCCAATGGATTTAAGGTTGTATCAGTTGACCGAGGGAGCATAGCTGAAAAGATGGGCCTTGTTACAAACGATATTCTTCAGGAAGTTAACGGGCAAAACCTAACAGCATCGAACGATGGAAAAAATGCACAGGAGTCATTAAAAAATATGTCAAAATTTGAGGTTAAGATATTAAGAGGAACCCAGACAAAAATGCTGTCCTACGAGATAAAATAACTATGGGTTTTTTAAGGGGTATTGAATTTGGGAAGCATTAAAAAGACGGTTTTGTTTTTATTGATTTTTTGTTGCCTCTTTTTTGTAATGTATGGGACCCATACTTTTGGCCAAACTCCTCCGCCTGCCCCAACCCGGCCTCCATCTCCAGCACCCTCATCAGGCAATCTTGTACAGATGAACTTTGATAATATCGAGTTGAGGGACCTGATCAGATTTGTCAGCAACATCATGGGGAAAAACTTCGTCTTCGACGAAAATGTCGTGAAAGGGAAGGTGACAATCCTTGCACCGAAAAACCTCTCCAAAGACGAGGTTAGCAGGGTTTTTGAAACTGTTATAAATTACTATGGATTTGCGGTGGTGGAAACACCGGAGGCGATGAAGGTAGTAAAGGGAGCTGATGCAAAAGGCATGGCGGTTGGGATTATTGATACTGAAAATCTGACAAGCATGTCTCCGAACGACAAGATTATCACCTATGTCGCAAAACTCGATTATCTTGATTCAAGCATAATGGTAGCGGCGTTTCGTCCGTTGATGTCCAAGGATGCCTATCTTGTAAGCATAGCCGCCACCAACTCCCTTATCTTGGTAGATACTGCCTCAAACATCCAGAGGCTCAAGCAGATTCTGATTGATACAGATTTACCCATCTCAAAACAACTGAGCAGTATCAAGATATACAACGTTCAGCATACAGTGGCTGCAGATCTGGCCAAAGTCCTTCAGACGTTTTTAGCGGAGGGTAAAAGGGCTACGACACCAAAAGAAAAGATATTTATCACTGCCTATCCTGCTACAAACTCCTTACTTATCAGCGCCCCGCCGGAGGACATGAAGGAGATTGA
>PNOM01000097.1 GCA_013824835.1 Syntrophus sp. (in: bacteria)
GACCTTCCACGCCTCATCCGTTGCAATTGTCGGAGCCCTGTTTGTTTCAAAGGCGATCCTCGTTGCCGACAAACTCCGGTTCCTGAACCTTTATCCCCGATGGCCGCTCATTTGGAGCGTGGTGCTCAAGACCGTTGTTTTCGCCATCTTCGTATTCCTGTTCCTCATTGTCGAGGAACTCCTCCGGCAGACACACAAGCTTGGAGGCTTCACCATTGCCTTTGAACATTTGAGGACTGATGTAGTTTGGCCGGTTTTTTGGACGGGCGATCTATGGCTTAACATTCTGTTATTATTTTACTGTGCAGCGACTGAACTTACCCGCACCATCGGTGCTGACAAAATAAAAAAGATCTTTTTTTCAAAAACTTAGTAATGAAGGAGGATGTAATGAAAAACAGGCAGCCCGGTAAACAAAAACGAAGACAGATACTCTACATTCTCGCAGTCTGCCTCGTCGGAATCATGGTGGCCGCACCCTTGTGGTCTCAGGAAAAGCAGGAGCTTTCGGTGGAAGAGCTTGCCAAGAAGTCACAGAACCCTGTAGAGCCAATGATCAGCGTTCCTTTCCAGAATAACATCAACTTCGGATATGGACCCCGGAATAACACGCAGAATATCCTCAACATTCAGCCGGTAATCCCTATCCCCCTCACAAAGGAATTGAACCTAATCACCCGCACCATTGCCCCTGTCATCAATCAGCCCTGGCCGGAACAACGATTCGGTCTCGGGGACATCAATATATCGCTTTTCCTGTCTCCAGCCAAACCAAACAACATTGCGTCAGGCAATTTTATCTGGGGGGCAGGACCGATCCTGCAATTCCCCAGTGCCACCAGCGATATATTGGGTGCAGGAAAATGGGCTGCCGGGCCGGCCGCAGTCGGAGTCTTCATGAAGGGACCCTGGGTTGTGGGTGCTCTGGCGAATAATCTCTGGTCCTATGGGGGCGATAGTAACAGGCCCACGGTAAACCAGTTTCTTACCCAACCTTTTATCAACTACAACCTCCCCCAAGGCTGGTTTCTTTCCACTTCGCCAATCATAACGGCCAACTGGGTGGCAAAACCGGCAAGCGATGTCTGGACTGTGCCCCTGGGGGGCGGCGTGGGAAAGGTTTTCAGGATTGGCAAACAATCCTTCAGCGGTTCTGTGTCGTACTACTATAATGTAGCAAAACCGGAGGTCGGTCCTGACTGGACGCTCCGTCTTGCCCTCTCATTCCTCTTTCCCCTGTAAGATATAATCCCTTACAGATATGGGCAGGAGACAATGAATAAGGACACAAAATTCCCTGCATCATGGGAATATTAATTTAGGGAGGGAACCTTGAATACAAAAAAACTTTTGATGGTGGCTATTGCAACTATGTTGCTTCTCCAGGGGGTAGTTATCTCCTCAGAGGCTTGTACGGGAACCAAATTGAAGGCTGACGATGGTTCCATTGTTACCGGCCGGACCATGGAATTCGGATTAAAAGCGCCTTCTGCGGTGACAATAGTCCCCCGCGGCACCGAGACCACGGCGTCGGGTCCGAGTGGGAAGGCGGGTTTGAAATGGAAATCCTCATATGCCACTGTGGGCGTCAGCGGCTGGGGGCAACCGAAATGGTATGTGGAAGGACTCAATGAAAAGGGCTTGGCAGCAGGTGTTTTCTATATGCCCGGTTTCGGCCAATACCAGACGGCAAAGCCCGGAGAGGAGGGCCGCTCCATCTCCCAGAATGATTTTATCTACTATGTCCTCAGCACATCAGCAACAGTCGGTGAGGCATTGAAGGCTATCGGGAAGGTGGTGGTGGTGGCAGCGGATGCTGATCCTGCTATTGTTACTGATCCTGCCATGCGGGGCGCCATGCCCTTTCATATGCGCATCACCGATGCCGTCGGCCGTTCCGTTGTCATAGAGTATACGGCCAAGGGCGTCCAGATCTATGAGAACCCTCTCGGCGTGATCACCAATGCACCCACCTTCGATTGGCACCTGCTCAACATGCGTAACTACGTGAACCTCAAGGTTGCCGATGCACCTCCCATGGAATTCAATGGGCAGACCATCAGTCAGTTAGGCATGGGCAGCGGCCTCCACGGGCTTCCAGGCGATTTCACCCCACCTTCCCGGTTTATCCGGGCCGCCATCTTCACCATGAACCTTGTTCCCGGTAAAACAGCGACCGAAGCTGTAGGCCAGGCCTGGCATCTGCTCCATCTCTTCGATATTCCCTCAGGGGTTTCCGGCTCCAAGGTTAATGGCGCTATGGTCTATGACACGGCCCAGTGGACAAGTGTTACTGATCACAAGAACTTACGCTTTTATTTCAATACCTATGATGATTATCGGGTTCGCATGATTGACATGAATCGGGTCAATCTAAACGCGGAGAAGCCCATAACAATACCCTTTGGCGACACGCTTGGCTTCATTGATGTAACACCGTCGACAAAATAGAGATATGTGAGGTGCATGTGAAAAATCTGAAAAACATTATTATCTTAAATACCACCAGGAGCATTTATTTTCCTAAAATCAGGAGAGGCGCAGCCGTTTTCCTTGCCTTGCTCTTCTTGATCCTCGCCTCAGCAACAGACCCTTCCCGGTCCATGGCAGCAGAAAGTTCCTGGAGCCACTATGTGCAGGGCACCTACGGTGACTTCGGTTTCGGCCTTACCCCCGCTGCCGGCTTCTCCTTCCGGAACGACCTGATCTATAACAACAGCTCCGTGGGCCAGCACATATTCGGCGGCAGGGCATACGCTCATGCAACCCAGAACAGCGTTATAGACCTGATGAAATTCTTTTATTTTTTTGATGTCCCTATAATTTCCGGTCGCGTTGGTTTTGGCGCCCTTGTGCCCGGGGTTATTAACGCCAATGCAGATGCCAAACTGTCCGCAGGCCCCTTTCATGTAGGAGGATCGGGCCACGGGAACGGGTTTGCAGATATCGCCGCATTACCCCTCATTGTGAATGTAAATAAGGGCAACTTCCATGTGAGCTTCCTCCCCGCTATATACCTTCCCACAGGCTATTACAACTCAAACAAACTGGTCAGCCTTGGCAGGAATTATTACTCCGTAGACCTTAATACAGGATTTACATGGCTTGATCCAAAGCTTGGCCTTGAGGCATCATTTAATGTGGGATATATGGTTAACAGCTCCAACAACGGGACTTCCTACAAGACAGGAGACGAATTCCACCTCGACTACCTGATTGCCCAGCATCTTTCGCCGCGCTTCGGTTTCGGCCTTACAGGCTATGTCTACCAGCAGGTGAAGGGCGATACAGGTACCGGCGCCATTCTTGGGTCCAACAAGTCCTCTGCCATAGGGTATGGACCTGCAGTTATGTATACCCCCAAGGTTTTCGGTAAAGACATTACAATTATAGGAAAGTGGCTTCACGACACGGTAACTCAGAACCGCTTCAAGGGCGAGACGGTCTTTTTGTCCTTTGCATTTTCACTTTAGAAGGAAAAGAAGTTATCTTGACGAACAGGGGAGGTAGAAAATGAGCAATTTTATTAAGTCTATGGCTAAACGTCTGTTGGGTGCTACAGCCCTTATCGGATGTATTGTTGCACTGTGTGCAGGCATTTCAATTGCTGCTACACCGGATGTGATCTACTATAACGGCAGGATAATCACCCTTGATAATGCTGAATCCATGGCAAGCAGCGTCGCCGTCAAGGATGGGAAGTTCCTGAAGGTCGGCAGGGCTGACGAGATCAAACAACTCGCCGGAACCTCGACCAGAATGGTCGACCTTGAGGGCAAGACGGTGGTGCCGGGATTAATCGACGCCCACTGTCACCCCATGGAAGCAATCATGATGAAGGAAACCTGGGTCGATTGCCGGTATCCTGAAACATCATCGGTTAAAAAAGCGCTTGATAATATCGCATCGTGGGTCAGGAAGACGCCGAAAGGAGAATGGATTTTTGCAGCCTGTGTTTCAGCGAGTGAAAATAAATTTGCCGAAAAACGGCTACCCACAAAGGCCGAACTGGACAAGGTCGCCCCCAACAACCCCTTGGTTGTTGCAAACGGCACCCACATGGCGATTGCAAATTCAGCAGCCCTGAAAAAACTGGGGATTACAAAAGGAGTAGCAAAACTACCCAAGGGAGGCTCTGTTATTCTTGATAAGGACGACATGCCGACGGGAGTCCTCACCGACGCCCAGGCAGATGTGCCGACCACACCCACTCTGGCCCAACTCATGAAATACTATACTAAGAGCATACAACAGTTCTGGAACCAATACGGTTTTACGTCATTCATGGCCATCACTCCAGCCGCAGCGCTTCCCGTTCTCCAAAAAATAGCCCAGTCAGGAGCAAAACCAACCATTCGTTACACTACCTCTGTATGGACATCAGCCAATGGCAAGGATATGCCGGAGGATCTTAGCGAATTCCGCATGCCCAGGGGTGTCGACCCTGCATGGTACAGGTTCGGCGCCATAAAGGTCTGGATAGACGGTGAGAACGACTGCAGGACAGGCTTCATGTATGGGCCCTATGTGGGGCATTTTGACACAGACCCCGCGGGTGGCAAGGGGACCCTTGTTACCCCTCAGCAGGAAGCGGACCGTTTTGCCGGAATCGCTATCAAGAACGGGGTGATGCCTATGATGCACTGTTCTGGTGACGCAGCCATAGATATAGGCCTCACTGCTTACGAAAATCAGATCAAGAAAGGGTCTTCAAACCCAATCATGCGCATTGAACATTTCGGGATGTTTCAGATGGGTGACAAACAGTTAAGCCGGGCAAAGGAGATGATCCAAAAGGGCTTTAAAGTGTCAGTCCAGCCCACCTGGCTTCTCGATTTGGTTAAAGCTGACTATGAGAATATGGGACCCGAGCGGACCCGTCTTGGATTCAAATTCCGCTCCATGATTGACGCGGGTATAGAACCTGCCGCAGGAAGCGATGTGACCGGCATCTATTTAGACAATGTCAACCCTTTTCTGGCCATCTATGGAGCAGTGACCCGAAACTCCGATAAAGGCATCTTCATGCCGGAGCAGGCCATAACAGTTACGGAGGCCCTCAAGATGTGGACCATCTGGGCCGCAAAGTCTATGGGTGAGGAAAAGGTGAAGGGCACCATTGAGCCCGGAAAGTATGCAGACATGACTGTTCTCTCTAACGATATTTTCTCCATGCCGAAAGAGGGCTTGAAGGATGTTAAAGTCCTGAAGACCATTGTCGGCGGCAACATGGTATATGAGAAAAAGTAGAAAGGAGTTCCTATGAAAATAAATCATCGTTTGTCATCAGTCATCGTCATCGGTTTCTTTGCGATCGTGATGTTCATATCAGCCTGTCCGGCTTCGGCTCAGTGGGAGATAACAAAACAATTCAGCCCCCCACCGGCTGTTCAGCCAATTACGGTTTATACTGCAAAGAAGATTCTGACCATGGAGCCCGGCAATCCCGAGGCTACAGCAGTAGCCGTGGCAGGAAAGCGCATACTCGCTGTGGGCTCCCTCAATGAGGTGAAAGCAGCCCTTGGTGACCGCCCATTCATTGTGAACGACACGTTTCAATCGAAGATTGTCCTTCCCGGTCTGATCGATCAACACCTTCATCCCTTCCTCGGCGCCCTTACCCTTTCCACGGAAGTAATCGCCCCAGAGGACTGGGTGCTTCCCGGCCGTACATTCAAGGCAGCAGAGAGTCCCAACGAATACCGGGCCCGATTGAAGGCCGCTGATGCTTCAATGAAGGACAAGAAGGAGTGGCTCTTCTCATGGGGTTACCACCCCCTTTGGCACGGAAAATTGGATCGGAAAAACCTCGACGCCATAAGCGCTACAAGGCCCATCGCAGTATGGCAGCGCTCATGCCATGAGTTTTTCCTCAACACCGCTGCAATCAAGGCCCTTGGCTTTACAGAAGAGTCCATGAAAGGCAAAGGCAATGCGAGCAAGATGATGAGCTGGGAGGAAGGCCACTGGTGGGAGACGGGATTAAACCTCATCATGGATCCCCTCCTTAAGGTATTCGCCACACCGGCACGGATGATTTTTGGATTAAAGCAAATGGTCGCTTATCTCCACCAGAATGGTGTAACCGGCTATATGGAACCAGGCGCACTCATTACACCGGACATATGGAAGCTCTACCAGCCGATTCTAGGCTCGGACGATACGCCCTTCTATAGTTATTTTGTCGTAGACGCCCGAGCCCAGGTCGATGACGGAATAGGACTGGCTGAATCTCTTGCAGCCACCGAGAAGGAGATTGCTTTAGCACCCCATGGCAAAGTGTCGTTTTTCCCGAAGCAGATCAAGCTTTTTGCCGATGGGGCAATCGTATCACAGCTTATGCAGATGAAGGACGGCTATACGGACGGTCATCACGGCGAGTGGATGATGACCCCGGAAAATCTTGAACAGCGGGCACAGCTCTACTGGAACGCAGGCTATCAACTCCACATCCACGTGAATGGAGACCTGGGCCTCGAAGTAGTGCTTAATGTGCTTGAGAGGCGGATGCGGGAGAACCCCCGTGCTAATCACCGGACCGTTATTGTGCATTTCGCAACCTCCACTGAGGAGCAGGTCGGGCGTATTGCCCGGCTCGGGGCCATCGTCAGCGCAAATCCGTACTATACGGTTGGTTTTGCAGACAAATACAGTAAATACGGACTTGGACCTGAGCGGGCAGACGCGATGGTACGCTCCGGCTCAGCGCTGAAGCAACGCATTCCCCTTTCCTTTCACTCTGACCTACCTATGGGGCCGAGTTCTCCCCTCAATTTTGTCTGGTGTGCAGTCAATCGCGTCACACCCTCCGGTCGTGTGGCCGGCCCGGAACAAAGGATAGGCATTATGGATGCCCTGCGCGCCGTAACCATAGAAGCAGCCTATTCGTGGCAGAAGGAAAACGAAATAGGCAGCATAATCCCCGGCAAGATCGCTAATTTCACAGTGCTTGATCAGGACCCCCTTGTTGTGGATCCAATGAAAGTGAAAGATATACTTGTTTGGGGCACGGTCTTCGAAGGCAGGATTTTTCCTGTCCCTGCCCGATCCCCACAGGAAGGCACAAAGGGCCGACTGTCTCACAGACCCTACCCGGCGCTCACGGAACATGAAGAGGGGGACCATTCGCACACCGGCTGTTCATGCGAGATGGCACGAATAGTAGCAAAGGCTTTGAGTAAATTGTAAGTAGGTATGATCAGAAATAAAAGGGAATCAGGTTATGGACAGCAACACAATATTGTGAGGCTCGATACCGTCAAATGGCCGGATAGGAAAAGGGCTGAGGACCTGTTCAAGGGGCATGACCGCAAGGAGCGGAATGACCACTCATGGGGCCATACTCTCGTGACTGCAATATTTTCTCTGCTGTTCTGCGCCTTTGTTGTTCCTGAGGTCATAGGCCAGGTCTTCGATCACCAGAAGACCACATCAAAAGATGCCGCTCAGGAACAACATACCCCACCACCAGCCAAAACCACGGGCAAAGGGGATACCCTGCCCTGGAAAGGCCCGGTTTTTTCTTTTATGGACCGACTAACCCGCGATTCAACCGATACCTCGGAACATACCCCTCCTAATAAGGCGCGGTATGAGTACAATCATATTTATCAAAAAAACGCTCAATCCTCCAACCCGGGAGGGCAGTCGATAACCAACCAGCAGATATTGCGGATGGACTTCCCTGTCACCAGCAAATTCACTTTCCGTACCGACATCCCCTACGTCTGGAACAGCGGTAACGCCAACGGGATAGGAGACATTGATATAAAGCTAAAGTATCGCATTCATCTCAACCCCCACCTCCAGTTATATCTGCTGAGCGACTTCTATTTTCCTACCGGCGCACAACCGATTACTGCGGGAAAATGGCAGGCAGGACCTGGCTTTGAGGTGGACGCCACGATTCTCCCCCTTCGGTCAGTGGCAAGATTCAAGATTCAGGAATTCTTTTCCTATGGGGGCAATTCATGCTACACAAGCATCAACTATACCCAGGCAGAAGGTGGTTTTTACACCCTCTGGTCGGACAACTGGTGGACAGAACTTACTTTTGACCTGATTGTCAACTGGGAACCCACGGCTGTTACTGCCCGGGGCAAGACGGGCGCCAAACTTGAACTCGAAATAGGGAGGCAGTTCGGGGAACACCTTCGGGCCTATATCAAACCAGGAGCAGGCCTTTGGGGGATCGGACAGCCCAATATCTATGACTGGTTTCTTCGGGCAGGGGTCTACTATCTCTTCTGAAAGAAGATGAGGGAGGGATTCGATGTCTGTCAGGTATAAAAAATATCACTTGACATACCAGCCATATATCTCTAAAACTTTTTCATGCAAAAAGAATATATAGATTTGAAGGGGTTTATTGCAATCATAGTCCTCACCCTCCTCTGGGGGGTCAACTATTCCGCAATCAAATTCACCAATACAGGTCTTTCCCCGATATTTACCTCCCTCCTCCGCTCTGCCATAGCCTCAGGCTGCGGAATCATTTACTGCCTGTCCATAAAGCAGCCCCTCTTTCACAGGGATATACGGCTCCTTCATGGCTTTGTTGCGGGTATGCTCTTCGGACTCGAATTCGTCTTTGTCTATCTCGGCATACGCTATACCGATGCAGCACGTTCCGCAGTCCTCATGTATCTCTCCCCCTTTGTGGTCGCCATAGGGGCACATATATTCCTCAAGGAGCGGCTTAATGCCATTAAAACAGCCGGTCTTGTACTCGCCTTCATCGGGGTATATCTCGTATTTAGAGGAAAACCAGCTACCTACGGCAAGCTCATGCTTATGGGCGATATATTCATCGTTATCGCCGCCATATTATGGGGCGCCACCACCCTTTACATCAAGAAGTATCTGGCCGGCAGGGTTCACTTTATCAACACTTTCCTGTACCAGCTTGTCTTCTCCCTGCCTATACTCTTCGTGTGCGCCTATTTTATGGAAGATCACTGGGTCTTTAACATAACAGTCCCGATCATAGGTTCCGTTCTTTTTCAATCTGTCATCGTTGCCTTTGCCTCCTATCTCGTCTGGTTCAAGCTGATCCATATCTATCCCGTAGGGAAACTCTCTGCCTTTACCTTTTTCGCCCCCATTTTCGGGGTATTTTCCGGCACGCTCTTCATGAAGGAACAACTGACCTTCGGATTAATAGCCGGGCTTATACTTGTTTCAATAGGCGTATACTGCGCTAATTACCGAAAATAGAAGATGAAAAAACAGAAGATTATTACCCTCGCCGGCTTTCTCATAAGCATAATCCTTCTCTATTTCTCTCTCCGGGGCATTAAATTCGATGAGATAGTAAGAACCCTCCAAAGGGCCGATTACCGGCTCCTCTTTATCCCCCTGGTATTCATCTCCATCTCCATTATAGGTTGCTCCTTCAGATGGTCAAGGATATGTGGAGGTAATGTTAGATTTTCCCAAACCTTCACTGCACTCATGATCGGGCTTTTTGTAAACAATGTGCTTCCTGCCAGAATAGGTGAACTGGCGCGAGGCTACGTACTGTCGAAAAAAACAGGCCTTTCTTTTACCTACAGTCTTTCTACGGTACTTGCAGACAGATTTTTCGACCTTATTGGTCTCCTGGCCATTACATTTCTCTTTTTTCCAAAACACTCTCTCCCTCCGGCAACGTCAAAGGCAATCTATATACTTGTGGCCCTGCTCATAGCCTGCATACTTATAATGATCATGCTGAGTCACAAGAGATTTGCCGGCATCATTGCCCAACGACTCCATGCAGTCAAACGGCCTTTTTTTTCTGAGATTGCACAGAGGGTTTTAGAGGTTCAGGAAAACTTGAGGCGGGTTAATTCACCCCTTAACCTGTCCTGGTTTATTATCCTCTCTATCATGAACTGGCTTTCCATGAGCGCTGCCCTGTACTTCATGGCATTAGCCCTCGGGATAAAACTTGACTTCATGTATGTCCCCTTTGTCTGCGCCCTCCTCAATATGGGTCTCACCATCCCCTCTTCCCCGGGCTATATAGGCGTTTATCAGTTCCTCCTTGTATATCTTCTGTCGATTTTCGAGGTGCCGAAGCCTGAAGCCTTTACCATTGCCGTGCTCTTTCACGCATCATGGTACATACCTTATAATGTGCTGGGGGCCATACTGGTAATTAAAGAACATCTGAAATTTGGAGAGATTA
>PNOM01000098.1 GCA_013824835.1 Syntrophus sp. (in: bacteria)
GATGCCTTCGGCAGCATTTTCAAAGATATTGCGGTATTTCTCTTCGCTCGCATGGAGGGCTTCTTCAGCCATTGTCCGTGCGGTGATGTCTATCCCTACCCCGAAGAAATATTCAAACTCTCCCTTGTCATTCATTACTGATCTGCCGCGCCATTCTACAAGCAGGTTCGTGCCGTTTTTTGCTACAATACGGTTCCTGTTAAATGTGGGTTCCTTAAACTCTGTCAGTGCTTTAAATACTGCGGACAAAGATTCTCTATCTTCTTCAGGGACAAAGGTGGATAAGTAGTCTTTCCCTGCCACCTCATCAATTGTATAACCCAGCTTATCGAGCATTGACTCATTCATAAGTATGGTTTTGCCGTCAGCTGCTATGGCAACAAAAAATGCAGGAGAGGTTTTAATAAGGGTTTTATTAAAGTCGACTTCTTTCTGCAATTGTTTCTCTGCGTGTTTCCGTTCCGTTATGTCACGGCATAGGGTGACAATCTTTGTTCCATTCTTGGTTTCCACAACAGTTGCATTGATCTCAACGGGGGTTATGTTCCCGTTTTTGTCGATATAATCAATTTCAAAATTCCTTACAAAACCCCTCTCAAAGCACCCGGCGATCTCCCGGGTGTTTTTGGCAATATCATGGGGGGCGGTCCAGTTAATGACATTTTTATCCTGTATTTCATCCAGTGTTTGATGGCCTGTCAGGCGGACGTATTCCGGGTTCGCGTCCATCACGGCCCCATCCCTATCCAGTATTACAAATCCCTTATTGGTGGTCTCGATTAACGCCCTGTACTTTTCTTCGCTTTCCTTCAGGAATTCTTCTGTGTGTTTCCGATTGGTGATATCGATCGCCATATGTATGACTCGATAAACATTACCTGAATTATCACGTACCGGCGTGCAGGATATTAAATAAGTGCCTCCAAGGGTTTCCATCTCCATTTCTATTGTTTCAGTGAGGCCTTCCAGCAGTAATTTTTCCGCAGGACACCCTTGAGCGGGCTGATGTATCCCGTGAAATAGTTCATAACACAGGTTGCCCCGAACTTCTTCTTCTGTTTTGTGGAGTGTATTCAGCGCTGCCCTGTTGGCTGCCACTATTCTGTGCTGCGGGTCAAGAATAATTATGGGGTGAGTTATACCCTGAAAGAAGGTTCTCCATTCTTCCTGGTCATATCGAGTATTCATCGATTTTCTTAAAAGACGAGGATCATCATAACGAGGCTCACCACCATAAGCGCACAGATTATGATTAAACTGAAAAAGGTAATCCGGGACATGAGCATAAGATCCTTCACGAACTCCATCAGGTAAGGTATATCCATGCCCGCGGTCTTTGCAATCAGGCTGACGGGTTTTGCCAGCCTGATTATCATGATACTTATGTATACAATCAACGCGGAGATTAAGATCCACAGGGAATAGTCAACCACGGAGAGGATGATATGCTTGGTATCGCTGACTTCAAAAAGGGAAGGGGGGTCTATAATGGATACGATGAGATAGGTAACAAAAAGGAGTCCGGCGATCAGAATCAGTATTCCAAGATGGGTCAATCCCCTGGATAGGTCAGCGAGCAGTCTGTTCTCATCATCACTGAATTCGTATTTACACATTCCCTTGTCTTCGTTCATAATAGTAACCTCGTCCCTGTGAAATAAATTCAATCAATGAACAGATGGGGCACAAATCTGCTCATGTTGTTGGTTATGGGTGTTCTGTCTTCCCTTATGCCTATGCCTGCAGCCTCGGACCCTATTATCCATGAACCAATAACCGGATAATTGCCTGAAAACTGAGGAAGCTCCTTGTATTCCTGATAGATTGAAAGAGGTTGGCCGCTGCCGAAATGATTGTCAACCCGGATACCGTCCCCTTCCCTCGAGAAGAAGGGTTTTTCAACGTATTGAGCGCCCGTATTAATTGGTGTGAAGAAAGAGGGCAGCAGATTTTTATGTCCAGGATACATCTCCCACAAAAGGGGAAGGATGGCCTTGTTGCTCAGGATCATCTTCCATGGAGGCTCAAGAAGCGTGATTTTTGTGTCAAGAAGCTGGTCTGAGAACTGTTCTGAAATGATCCACTCCCAGGGATAAAGCTTGAACATGAATTCAATATCCGTTTCCTCAATGTCTACGAATTTTTTGAAATCATAATCATATCCGACATCATCTATGTAGATGTGTTTTGTAATAATACCCGCCTGAATTGCGAGGTCACGGAGGTATTCGGTAGTGGTAAGGTCTTCCAGGTGGTCCTTGACGCAGGAGAAAAAGAGGGTGTGAGAACGGACGAGCTTCCTGATGTTATCTTCCATGACTGCGAGCAGCTTTTCGTGTATGGAATTGAACTGGTCTTCATCAGGCTGGTAGTCCTGAAGCCAGTTATACTGGACAACGCTCGCTTCGAACAAGGCGGTAGGGGTATCGGCGTTAAATTCGAGAAGCCTCGGTTCCTCTTTCCCGTCGTACCAGAAATCAAATCTTCCATATATGGAGGGTTCCCGCTCTTGCCAAGACATCTTTATATACTCGGCAAATCTCAGGGGTATGCCGAATTTCTCGTATAGATTATTCCTGATGACGTATTCCACCAGATTGAGGCACATCTTATGAAGTTCGTTGGTAACCTCTTCCAGGTGGTCGATCTGGGGGGATGTAAACTCATAATAGATTGACTCATCCCAGTAGGTCTCGCCATCCATTCTATAGAAGTGGAAACCCAGGTCGTCCAGTTTTTTTTGCCAATCGCGGCGCATATAGGGGACAGGGATTCTCTTCATGGATTATGCCCTCATCAGGAGGAGGCGTGCGCGCCGGTTGAACCCCATCCGCCCCGCGAGATACCTATGGCCCGGCCGCTTTTGGCAGAAGGATTGAGTGAGGTATTAGAAGAACTGGAGAAATGATACCATGGCCCGTAATAATAGGTGCGGTATGTCCCGGAGCTATCCTTCTTTTTCTCTTCCTGGCACCCTTTCGAGTCCTTATAATCCTTTACGCAGTCATCCCAGGACCCATACTGGTTTCTCGCTTTTTCCTCGCACCCGAGAAATAGGGTGCCTGTAATAAGCACAAGGGTGATTGCCTTCGATTTTTTCATTGTTATAGGTCTTTTTCTATTATGCCAATCTATAAAGACAATTTCAATTAAATATTTATGATTTGTGATTTTCTGAAAAAAAGACCTTCAATTCCTATGCCCCGATCCCCCGTTATCAGAATGATTTTTGTTGACATAAATAGTCCAATTCGATACTATTAGTATCTATAATACAGAACAAAGTTCTCTATACAGAATATGATAATTATCGCAAGAAAATCTGGATGTTTCAGCGGCAAAAAACTTCAGAGTAGTATTGAAACGATCTTACCTGGCATGAGAAGGAGTCATCTGTGGACATAAAGGAACGGAAAGAGAAGTCTGAATATTCCGGACTGGTTCCTGCATTCGATCAGGCAGTAGGCATTCTTTTCCATCTTTCCCGGACCCAGGCTTCAAAGATGAATCTGACCGATATTTGTAATAAGACTGTCGGGATCCATAAGAGTAAAGGCAATTCAATTTTTAATACCCTCCGGAAGTCCGGTTTTGTACAGAAGAACAATACAGAAAAAACATACTTCCCGGGACTCGGGCTGATCGCCCTGTCGCGAAGGGTATTTGAAAATCTCAATTACAACGAGGTAGCAGGTCCCTTGAAGCATGAATTCGCTGTTTGCGACTTGCCGGGGACGAAGGATATTACATAAGCGGAGCATTGGCTTTGCACAACATCATAAGGAGGTAGCAGAAATGAGTGATATTAATATCCACATAGGAGAAATGCTGGCAAGAAATGCCAGGATGTATCCAAATGATGTCGCCCTTGTTGAAAGAATCGCTGCTGATAAGACAAGGACAGAAATCACCTGGAAGGAATTTGATGAAAGGGCGAACAAGCTTGCGAACATCCTTACCCAAAAAGGCGTAAAGAAAGGCGATAAGGTATGCCACTGGATGCAGAATTCCATAGACTGGCTCGTTGCCTATTTCGGTATAGTCCGGACAGGGGCTTGGGCTGTTCCATTAAATTTCCGTTTTACTGCTGAGGAAATGAAATATGGTGCTGATGTAGCAGAACCGAAGGCATTTATCTTTGATGAGGAGTTTACCCCAAGGGTTGAGGCAGTTAAAGATCAGCTTGCTACAGTCAAGAGTTTTATCTGTGTAGGTAAGAATACTCCTGCCTTTGCGGAATCATTTCATAAGCTCATGGCCGCAGCCGATGCAACTCCACTCAATACAGAGATTTCCTTTGATGACCCCTGCGGATTATACTTTACCTCAGGCACGACAGGGCAGCCAAAGCCGATTCTTCTTACCCACAACAACATGGCAAATGCCTGTATTGTTGAGAATAAGCACCACCGCCAGACCAAAGACGACGTATTTATCCTCCTGCCTCCACTTTATCACACCGGGGCCAAGATGCACTGGTTTGGTCACTTTATTGTAGGCAGCAAGGCCATAATACTTAAAGGTATTTCACCTGAATGGACTTTAGAGGCAATAAGTGAGGAGGGAGGAACTGTACTCTGGAGCCTTGTACCCTGGATACAGGATATACTGATTAAACTTGACAGCGGAGAACTGAAATTGTCGAATTACAAATTTGATCAGTGGAGGATACTCCATATGGGCGCTCAGCCAATCCCGCCTGCACTCATTATGCACTGGAGAAAATATTTCCCGGCCATGCAGTATGATACAAGCTTTGGCCTTAGTGAATCTACCGGCCCCGGCTGTGTTAATCTCGGCATCGGCAACGAACATAAAATTGGCGCTATTGGTCTTCCTGGGTTTAACTGGGAGATAAAGGTTGTTGATGACGATGGAAAGATTCTTCCCAAGGGTGAACCGGGAGAGCTCTGTGTCCGCGGCAACGGAGTTATGAGAGAATATTACAAGAACCCCGAAGCAACGGCAAAGACCTTAAGGGATGGGTGGCTCTTTACAGGAGATATGGTGCGGGTAGATGAAGACGGTTTTATCTGGATCGTTGACCGCAAAAAGGATGTAATTATTTCAGGGGGAGAAAATGTCTTTCCCGCTGAAATTGAAGATTTTCTCCACACTAATCCGAATGTTAAAGACGTGGCAGCCATCGGGATACCTCACGATCGGCTTGGCGAGATTGTGGCAGTTGTTGTCGAAGTAGTGCCGGGAAAAACCCTGACCGAAGAAGAGGTGCTGAAGTTCTGCGAAGGCCTTATGAAGTACAAGAGGCCGAGAAAGGTGTTCTTTGGTGAGGTTCCCCGTAACCCTACCGGCAAGATTGAGAAGGTCAAAATAAGAAAAACTTACATTGGCATGGAACAGGCGATAAAGGTCTGATGAATACACTTCCGGCAAGCAGTATGATCAATGCAGGATGTGTAGTTGCTTGGTTTTGTGGGAAGGAGAAAAAACTTGACTTCTCAATAAGCAATGTCATAGACTTTTTTGAAATAAAGGTGTGAGCCGAAAATTGAATAAATAAAAGAGGTTCAGGGATATTCTGCAGCCCTGGAGGTATAATACCGGGTGGTCGGGCCGCCATCTGAAGAGTAATTTCTTTGGGAGGCGGCTTTTTATTAAAAATGCAGAATGAGTTTTATGATCAATAAGGTGTGTAAATGAATTCCGGTGAGGTATTTTGACTCGACCGTTTAAATACATGGAAGAGTATTTTGTAAGAGTAAATCAAATTTATAGGGGGTTCGCTATGAAGAAAAGTTTTACCGTAAAGTTGTTTCTCTTTATTTTGGCTGTATCTTTTTGCCTTACGGCATTCCCTGCCATCTCATCGGCGCAGCAAAAGGCAATTTCCCTTAACTATTCGAACTTTTTCCCCGCCATGCACAAGAACAGCATACTTGCTGATCAGTGGTGCAAGGAGATCGAAAAAAGGACACAGGGCAAAGTTAAGGTGGCCTATTTCCCTGGTGGTACTTTAACCCCTGCAGCCCAGACATATGATAACGTTGTCAAGGGGATCGCAGACATCGGTTTCAGCGTTTTTGCATATACACGAGGGAAATTCCCCCTCCTGGAAGTTATTGACCTTCCTTTAGGGTATTCAAGCGGTAAACAGGCAACAAACCTGATAAACGCCTTTTATGCCAAGTACAAACCGAAAGAATTGGATGATGTAAAGATCCTTATCCTCAGTGCACATGGTCCTGGCATAATGCATACAAAAAAACCGGTTAATAAACTTGAAGACCTCAAGGGTATGAAGATACGGGCAACCGGACTTGCCGCAAAAATCGTTGGAAACCTTGGTGGTGCCCCTGTGGGAGCCACGATGCCTGAGACCTATGATGCACTCCGTACAGGTGTTGTTGATGGTTCCATGGCCCCGTATGAAGCCTTGAAAGGGTGGAAATGGGGTGAAGTTGTAAAATTTACAACCGAGAACTATGGTTCTTCCTATACTTCTTCAATGTTTGTCATCATGAACAAGGCAAAATGGAATTCCCTCCCGCCGGATGTTCAGAAGATTTTTGATGATGTAAGCAAAGAATGGACCGTCAAGCAGGGTGCTTTATGGGATGAAATCGACAAAGAAGGCCTTGAATTCGCAAAGTCCAAGGGCGTGAAGGCAATTCACCTCTCAAAAGAAGAAGATGCAAGATGGGCAGCAAAAGTGAGACCTCTTCTTGATGAGTATGCGAAGAATGTAAAGGCAAAAGGATTACCGGGAGATGAAGCATTAAAGTTCTGCCTCGATTACCTGAAGGCAAACAAGTAATTTAATAAATAGTTTTTGAGTGGTTTAAACCGAAACATCTCTGTCCCCTCCTTTATTGAGGGAGGGGACAGAGAAAAAGGGAAGCAAACTTTTTTCCGGTACTTCACTTTAATCGTGATCACAATTGAATAACAAAACTCTTTGAGATACCGGGGATCATTCCTTTTCAGTAAGGCCTGCTGCGACCTGAATCCCATACCATCTGGCGAAGTTTTCCGCTAAATTCTCTTTCACTCAAAAGCTGCTCAAGGGAGATGTGCAGCCTGAATCCCCACTTGTTGAAAGGATCGGCAGGATTATTGATCTGTTCCTCTTGCGGATCACCAGGCCTCCTCAGTCTACTGCTCATTGCCAAAATATCCTGGATAGGGAACACTGCCCACATAGAGGGTGATTCCAGATGTTGGGTGATGATTTCCTCGCATATTGTCGGTTCACACTCAACAGGGGGCTCATTATTCCGGCCAAGGATCGTGTGAAAAAAACGCTCAGTCCTGGCCCTGTCTTCTTCCCACCATCCGCGGATGGTCGACATGTCATGGCTTGATGTGGTGCACACGGTGAGATATTTATATTCCCGTGGATATCCGAATTCTCTGCCTGGTTCCTTGGGCATCCGCTGTATGCGAAGCCCGAGAAGGCAGAGATCTTCCATCACTTTTGGTACGCAGTCCGGGATCATCCCTAAGTCTTCGCCGCAGATCAGCATATTTGATACCTTTTTTAGAACCGGCAGTTTCACCATAGCCTGTTTCCGCCAGAATGTCTCCTGTCTGTTATAAAAGTATTCATTATAGAGGTGGTGGAGCGTCTCCTTCATCCATCCTTCAAGGGCATTAAAAGAGGCAGTGTCCAGCATGTTGATGCGGGGATGAAAACCATCCTTGACCGGGTCTCTGAAAAGGACGATATCTGCAATAAGCGTAAACAGGCCGTTCTTAATTTTCGCATATCTTTCCTGAAGGGCAGCCGGCGTGTTATCTACAGGGAGAGAAAGATGTTCCTCTACCTGCCTTTGAGTAGTGAATCCCGGCTTTATGCTGAACTGTCCCGGGGGATACTCATCCAGATATTCTGCGGCGACCATCAAAGCATCCTCGCCGAACATCTCCTGCACGAGCCGGTCCGGGATATAGGGATCACAGAGACGGTTGAAATCCCAGATGCCTTGTTTCTCGAACTCATTTCTCCACAGGGGGATGGCAGGGTTAAAGTGGCCTAAAAGAGCTGACATGGAGTGATCCGGTATCTCCCAGATCCTGAAAAACCCGAGGACATGGTCAAGGCGGATCATCTGGAAATAGGAGGACATGTGACCCATGCGGCGCTGCCACCACGAATAGTTGTCCAAGGCCATTTCACCCCAATTATAAGTCGGGAACCCCCAGTTCTGACCCGAATCGGAGAAAGGGTCAGGGGGCGCACCTGTTGACTGATCCATATGAAAAAACTCCGGGTGTGCCCAGCACGAATCGCTCCCTTTCTGAATACCTATAGGGATATCACCCTTCAGGATGATGCCTTTTCCTTGTGCATATCGGGAGGCTTCGAGGAGTTGATTATGGAGATGATGCTGCACGAAGCAGTAGAACGCAGCAGTCTCGTAATGCTCTGATCCTGGGTTTGTAAGGGCGATAATCTCATCCTTTTTCAGATGGCGGTGCCTTGGCCACTTTCTGAAGTCGCTTGTCCCGTATTGGTCGCGGAGGGCGCAGAAGGCTGCATATGGTCTCAGCCAGTGACCATGCTCTTCAAGAAAAGCCTGGAATTCAGGGGATGAGAGAAAGAGGCCTTTTTTTGTCTCAAATATCTGCCTGAGAAGGGAAAGCTTAATAGCCATTACTTCCAGGTGTTTTAATATCGGGGATTGGTTCAGGCGTGTTCTGTGGATATCAATCTCTTTAAGCACTGCATCAGAGAGGGGGCCGATAGCCTCAAGGTTTATATAGATAGGGTGGAGGGCAAAGATAGAGATACAGCTATAGGGGCAAAAATCCAACCCGTCCATGGTGGCCAACGTATCATTTACGGGCAGCATTTGGATGAGATGAAAGCCCGCTGCGGAAGCCCAGTCTGCGAGTCCCTTAAGGTCAAGGAATTCCCCCACTCCGAGTCCTTTTTCACTGCGTATGGAAAAAACCGGGATGGCAATGCCTGCCCCTCTCCATTTTGCTGCATAGATAAATTTATTGTCTGTTACTACCACTTGATTTACGAATTGTCCATGGTCCGGGGCGATGGCGTCTGCTGTCATTGCTATGTGGCGTTCTTCTTCCTCCCGTGCTACCACCTTACCGTCTTTATCTTTGATGATGTATTTGTAGTCAAAAGAGAAATTTTTATCTTCAACCCATTGATTAAGGGTCCATACAGGAAATGAAGTCCCATCCATGGGCTGCGTTCCCTCAATATCCCATTTGCCGAGGGCAGGGATACTGCCTGTCACGTGCACGGTGTCATTTTCCATGACAAGGGGGTTTATAAGGCGGAGATGAATCATTATTCCCGGGCTGCGTGAAGCAGTCTCCTTGTAGTGTGCCGTTGAATCCCTGTACCCACTCCGGCTGAACATGGTTTTTACAAATGGTGCAGTCAGGAAAACTGAATCAGGATCAGAAGGGTTGTTCCATGAGTCGAGAATATCAAGGCAAACCGGGGTTTCAGATATACAAATAATATCCGGAGACCGGCGGTTGCAGGTTTCTTCATGAAGACTTGTTCCTGCATCATTTTTAATGATATATCGATATTCAAAGGTTGTTGTTTCTTGGTCCGTGAAGATGATTTCAGTTTTCCAAAGATCCCCGGGGGAGTATGTCGTCTTTAAAGCGCGGTCAGTATTCCATTCACCCAGCTCCGGCGTGGAACCAAGAATATAGACCTGCTCGCCCCATTGTGTGTGGCATAAAACATTAAAACGGATTTGCATGTAACCTGCCTGGCAGATAGATTTAATACCTTTATACTAAGCTCTGCCAGAGGGCAAGTCAATATGTATAGTGATGTTCCGTAGCGATGTTCGACAGTGCGATGTTCGTCTGTGTCAAGCCAAAGTAGAAATGTCCGGTTTTTACCAAAGTAGAAATGTCCGGTTTGATCTTTGCTTTTTCTTTCTGCTTCATTGTTCACTTCCTTGTCTCCGCCGCCGTCACA
>PNOM01000099.1 GCA_013824835.1 Syntrophus sp. (in: bacteria)
TAGTGATGTGGCGTACAGAATTCTTCTGTACGGTTATTAAAAATTGCGTAAATCATAATACCATTGTTTTTTATTCCTGCGCTGGTCTTTCGAGGGGATCTCCTGATTTTGCAAATCATGTGGAGCTCCATAAAAAACAGTTATTTATAATGAACATTATAGGGCAAGGCAAATTTATTGTTAAGAAAAGCCAATCTGTGGTATGTTGCAACTCTCCTCGTATCTGCGGTAGACTTAAACAACCGAATGTGAAGAATAAGGATATATACAGAAAAATCCGGGAGAGCAAAAGAGGTCATGAGCACATTTGACATTATAGTCCTTGCAGTTATCGGAATATTAACCATCATTGGATTGTGGAAAGGCATGGTGAGGCAGATCTTTGGACTTCTCGGCGTTATAGCGGGGTATATACTGGCCATGAGGTTTTATCAGCCCTGCTCAAAGTTCTTAACGGACATTCATCCCGGCGTTGCCAAGGCGATCAGTTTCATTGCTATCTTTCTTGCTTGCATACTCCTTGCACACCTTATTGGATGGGGGGTTGGAAGATTCTTTGCTGTTGTAAAATTGGGATTCCTTAACAGAATCGGCGGCGGACTCATGGGATTCTTGAAAGGCTGCATCATTGTCTCCGTTGGGGTAATGGTATTAACCGCTTTTCTTTCCGCTGACCACAGTATTTTCAAAAAATCGTCAACCATGAAGTATATTCTGCCTGTTACAACCGCATTGAAGGGAGTCACTCGCGGGGATGTTAAAGACAAATATAATGAGAAAATTGGAACGGAAAAACCAGCGCGGGCAAAACAGAAATGAATAGTGATAATCTTTTTCTATCAGGAGGTATTCGACCATGGTTAGTTATTTGAGACAGGTTGCCATATGCGAGTCAGTTCAAGAAACGATAAAACGAGCCCTCACCAAGGGTGATAATTTGAGTATAAGGCTAAAAGTCTACAACATTCCCACTACTGAAAGTATTCTGAGAGCGGTAAGTCTCTCCTCAAGCGTAGACACCGATGAAAGGCTCAAAGATTTCATAAGTGAGCATATATTGGGCAGTCTTCGCTTAACCGCAGATCAAAGGGACCATCTTAACCTGAACGGTTGAGGACGGAAAGAGGCCTCAATAAACTTGCATCCGTTGTCAAGGCAAGAACATGTACTATATACAAATAACTGGAATCCCGATGAAAAATGAAGTACCGTTATCTTATTCATGATCATTTTGAAATCTATATTAATAACTGGCAGAGAAACCGGGGCAAGACATTAGTACAATTTAGATAGATCATACCATATAAACAAGCCTGCGTAGCCTCTGAAACAAATAGCAAGACGGTGCATCTCATAACGCGGGGAGAGGGTCAATGATGCGTTTTGTGCCAATCATTATTTTCATTGTAGCAGGCTACTTCATTTTTCGCTACGCAATAAGAATGCTCAAACAAGAGATGCATCGAAGGAGTGAAGGAGGCGCCTATCAGTACAAGAGCAATCAACGTACATGCACAGAAGAGGAATATAGACAGATTTTAGGGGTCACAGCCGAAGACAGTCCGGCAACTATCAGAAAAAAATATAAAGAACTCCTCGCGAAGTATCACCCCGACAAGGTTCAGCACCTGGGAATAGAATTTCAAGAAATGGCAGAGAGGAAAACTAAAGCAATCATGGAAGCGTATGATTTTTTTCGAAAAATATACAACCTCTGAGAAAAATGATGAAAATTTCTGTAGATTAACGTTCAGGATTACCCAGGGAAGAAGACTTATCAGTCGCAGATTACCTTTGGAAGTGGTAAAATATACCCGGTTAAGACAATTGTGAAGGAATATATGGCCCTGCACTGGAGGAACTTTGGATAGAGCAAAGAACACACATCTGTTAAACAGAGGATTGGCAGCGGGGCTTATTATCTCCCTTATATTCATCTCTTCCGCCCTCGGCGCAGAATTCTGGGGGTCTGCAACATCAAATAAGTATCACTATCCCGTCTGCAAATGGGCTAAAACCATAAAACCAAAGAAAATCGTCAGGTTCGCAAGCCCCGAAGAGGCAGTGAAGGCCGGCTATATTCAGTGCCCCCACTGCAAGCCTCCAAAACAGATGCCGGAAACGCCCCGCACTGGGCCGGATACAAAAAAGGATGTGGTGAATAAGGCGGAACAGTTCTATCTCAAAGGAAAAGATCTCGTTTCGGATAAGAAATGTAAGGATGCCCTGCCCTACTTTGACAAAGCAATCAAGGAAAATCCCGCCCTTGCAGGGGCCTATTTTGAGAAAGGTGTCTGCAAAAGCGAACTCGGACAATATGATGACGCAATAGAAGCTTTTAAACAGGTCGTCCGTATTGAACCGGATAATGCTCCGGCATACTACAATCTTGGGGTTTTTCATGCAAAACTCAACCATTATAAGGACGCAGTAGAAGCATATCGACATGCCATCCGCATAGGGCCGAAAGACCCGTCAGCACACTATAATCTGGGCGTAGTCTATGCCACCCTTGAGCGCAACGAAGATGCTGCAGAATCCTTCAGGCGGGCCGTCCATCTGAAACCCGACATGTCTTCGGCATACAATAACCTGGGTGTAGTTTACGGGAATCTGAAGCGTTATGAGGAGGCAGCATGGGCCTTTAAGGAGGCTATCCGCCTGAAATCCGACATGTCTTCACCATACAATAATCTGGGCGTAGTTTACGGCAATCTCAAGCGTTATGAGGAGGCAGCAGGGGCTTTTAAGGAGGCTATCCGCCTGAAGCCCGGCGATGCCTTTGCGCGCTATAATCTGGGCGTAGTTTACGGCAATCTCGAACAATATCAGCAGGCAATCGACTCTTTCAAGCAGGTGATCCGGATGAAACCTGAAGAGACATCGCCTCGGTACCATCTCGGTCTGGCGTACTTGAAGATTGGCGACAAAGAATCCGCTCTCAATGAATACAAGGTATTGCAAGAGCAAAAAAGCCCCTTTGCAGAGCGTTTATATAATGAAATTCACAAATAAAGGATTTATTGTATTAACGCCCTTTTCACAAGGGTCTTGACGATCTCAACCTTGTAGGCATTTCCACTCAAGGGCTTTGCCCCTTTTATAGCCAGCCGCCCTGCTTCCTCGGCGACTGCCTCGTCGATCTGCCTTCCCGCCAGAAATTCTTCTGCTGCCTTTGCCCGGACAGGTCCAGGGGCCACAGCACCTAAAGCGATACAAGCTTGTGAACAGAAGCCCTTTTCCATGGTCAGAACGGCCGCCACGCTTACGATGGCAAAATCGATGGGTTTTCTCAGGGTGAACTTGAGGAACGCCTGTTTTGTCTGCATGGTGATCTCCGGGATCTCGATCTCTCGTACCATCTCATCTGCTTTGACTCCATTGCCAAGGGGATTGTAAAAGTCCGCGATGGCAACCTTTCTCTCCCCAGCCGGACCATCTATCACCACCTTTCCATCCAGAGCAACCAGGGCCACGGCAGTGTCCGAAGGGCAAACGGCAAAGCATTTCTTTCCGCCAAAAATCGCATGGTACCGGTGAAGAAGTCGCAAACCTGGCGGAGCGATTGGTCTTCAACGCACTTGGCCTTAAAGATCAAGCTTCTGAATCTGATCATCCGGATGGCCCCGACCAACCTAAAAATATCTGCTGGACAGCTTCCTCTTTGCTAAAGAGGTCGCCAAGCTCCCCTTATGAATGTATAAATTACCCCCAAGACAGACACGAAACACTTGCTATGCCTGATATTAAATTTTATAATTAGAGCCTATGAAATTCGAAGACGGCTTAAAAAAACTTGAAGGTATCGTAAAAACACTCGACAATGGCAACATACCCCTCGATGAAGCATTGAATCTCTTTAAAGACGGACTATCCCTCACCAGGGATCTCTCCAAAAGGCTTGATGAGATAGAAAAAAAGGTTGAGGTGCTTATTAAAAAAGAAGACGGATCAATGGAAAAAAGACCCTTTTCCCAGGAAGAAGCTTGATGGAGCTTGCGACCTATTTTCGGGAAAAACAGATCCTTGTTGAGAACAGCATGAAGGAAATCTTCTCATCACTCAAGACATCCCCTTCAGCGCTACGGGATGCTATGGAGTATATGCTCTTCTCAAACGGCAAAAGAATACGCCCCATCTTGGCCCTTGCTGTATGTGAAGCCCAGGAAAAGAACTGTGACAACCTCCTTCCCTTTGTCTGTGCAATAGAAATGATACACACCTATTCCCTGATCCACGATGACCTCCCCTGCATGGATAATGATGATTTAAGACGGGGAAAACCCACCTGCCACAAGGTCTATGGTGAAGCACTGGCCCTTCTCGCCGGTGACGGACTTCTTACTGATGCATTCAGGGTCATGGCAGATGCCCGCTACACAGAACGGATCAATCCAAAGATTGCAAAACAGATCATCTTTGAGGTTGCTACCGCTGCCGGGGCAGAGGGGATGGTAGCAGGTCAGGTGATGGATGTCCTCTATGATGGAAAAGAAGGGACAAAGAATATTCTGAATTATATCCATTCCCGCAAGACCACTGCACTCATCAGGGCTTCAGTAAGAGTGGGCGCGATCATGGGGGGAGCAAAGGCACGAGCCCTCAAGAAATTCACCCAATACGGCGAATGCATCGGCTTTGCCTTCCAGATTATGGATGATCTCCTCGATGTAGAAGGGGACGAAGAGATGGTGGGGAAAAAACTGAATAAAGATATAAGCAAACAGACCTATGTAAAACATTACGGGGTAACAGCCTCCAAAATAAAGTTAGAGCAGCTTACCGACGAAGCTATCAGGTCTATACAGTTTTTAGGTGATAATTCCGGAATACTCACACAAATTGCACAATTTATCAGCAACAGGGCGTCCTAATGTTCTTCGAAAAAATAGAGGGTCCAAAAGACCTTAAAAAACTCAATATTACAGAGCTCTCCTCTCTTGCAGATGAAATACGCCACTATATCATAGATACGGTTTCCCGAACAGGAGGGCACCTCTCATCAAATCTCGGGGTCGTGGAACTCACTATCGCGCTCCACTACATATTTGACACACCGGATGACAAGATCATATGGGACGTAGGCCATCAATGCTACACCCATAAGATACTTACGGGAAGAAGAGACAGGTTTGAATCCTTGAGACAGAACGATGGTCTAAGCGGGTTCCCTTCACGGAAAGAGAGCGTCTATGATGCATTTGACACAGGACATGCGAGCAACTCCATCTCTATCGCAGTAGGTCTTGGTGAAGCAAAAAAGATAGTGGGCAACACAAACAAGATTGTTGCAGTCATTGGAGACGGCTCCCTGACAGGAGGCATGTCTTTCGAAGCCCTCAATCATGGAGGCCACCTGAAAAGCGACATCATTGTGATACTCAACGATAATGAGATGTCCATATCGAAAAATATCGGCGCTCTTTCCTCGTACCTGAACAAAATCATGACAGGAGAATTCGTAAGCAATGTCCGGGAGGAAATCAAGAACAGGATAAAGAAGCTTCCCTCCGGGGTGGGCGATACCGTGTATAAGGTGGCACGCCATATTGAAGAGACAATCAAGGCCTTTGTTACTCCCGGTATGCTTTTTGAGGCCCTCGGCTTTCAATATGTGGGCCCTGTAGACGGCCACAACCTTAACCATCTTACGGATAATCTGGCCAATGTAAAACGGCTTAAAGGCCCGGTTCTTCTTCATGTACTCACCAGGAAAGGTAAGGGCTATGATCATGCAGAGGATGACCCTGCACGATTTCACGGTATTTCCACCTTTGAGATGACAACGGGCAGCCCTACAAAACACAACGGGAAGACCTATACCGATATATTTGGTGATACAATGGTTGAGCTTGCTGAAAAAGATGAGAAGATAGTGGCAATCACCGCAGCCATGGGCCTCGGCACAGGCCTTGAACGGTTTTCTCAGCTTTTTCCCAACAGGTTTTACGATATCGGTATCGCAGAACAGCATGGGGTTACCTTTTCAGGGTCCCTTGCCCTTGGCGGTCTAAGACCCTTTGTTGCCATATACTCCACCTTCCTTCAGAGGGCCTACGACCAGATCATACTGGATGTCTGCCTCCAGGATCTCCCTGTTGTGTTTGCCGTTGACAGAAGCGGCATCGTCGGCCAGGACGGGCCTACACACCACGGCGCCTTTGATATTTCATACTTCCGCCATATTCCCAATATGATTCTCATGAGCCCGAAGGATGAAAATGAGCTGCGGAACATGCTCTATTCCGCCTATTGTTATAAAAAACCCGCTGCAATCCGCTACCCACGAGGAGAGGCCCTGGGGGTCCCCCTGGACAAGGAATTCCAAGAGATACCTCTTGGTACCTGGGAACACCTGAAAGAAGGCAGCGATATTGCGATTATTGCGAACGGCGTCACAGTCCATCCCTCCCTCTTTGCTGCAGCCGAGCTTGAAAAAGAGGGTATTCACTGTACTGTGATAAACGGAAGATTCATAAAACCTATGGACAGGGAAATGCTGAAGATTGTTGCCAGCCAGGCAAAACGGATTCTCACTATTGAAGAGAATACCGCCATCGGCGGATTCGGAAGCGGGGTCGGTGAGGTGCTTGCAGAAGAAGGGATTGTCATTCCCGTTAAAACCATGGGTCTCCCTGATGCCTTTCTGCCTCATGGATCACAAAGCTCATTAAGAGAAAAAACCGGCCTTGATAGGGAAGGCATAAAAAAGGCAATAAAAGATTGGTTAAAGAGCGAATAGACGTGGTACTTACAAAGAGAGGCCTTGCCCCTTCACGGGAAAAGGCACGGGTTCTTGTTATGGCAGGAGAAGTATACGTTGAAAGGGAGCGGATAACAAAACCGGATCAGAAGTTTACAGATGATGTATGTATCGAGATAAAAGGAAACCCTATTCCCTATGTCAGCTACGGGGGCGTAAAGCTTGAAGCAGCTTTAAAGACATTCTCCATTGATGTTGAAGGAATGAAGGCCCTTGATGTCGGGTCATCTACAGGAGGCTTCGTTGACTGCCTTCTTAAAAATGGGGCATCGATTGTCTATGCCTTTGATGCAGGGACCCATCAGCTCCATGAGAGCCTGAGGAAGGACCCCAGGGTTATCCTGAAGGAAAACTTTAATGCTCGTCACTTAACCTATGAAGATATAGGGGGATTAGTAGATATCGCAACTATCGATGTTTCTTTCATCTCCTTGAAAAAAATTCTTCCCCCCGTGATTCCCCTCCTTAAACCGGACGGGCATATTCTCTCCCTTGTAAAGCCCCAATTCGAGGTGGGACGTTTTGAAGTGGGAAAAGGCGGCATTGTCCGGGACACAGAGAAGATTCAACGGGTTATAGAAGAAATAAAAGCATATGGTCACAGCATAGGAATAAAAGCAGTGAATATATTAGAAGTACCGAGAGAAAAAGAAAAAAAGAATAAGGAATACTTTATACTATGGGAAATCCGCACATACCAAAATCTGTAAGATACTTTGCAAGTCTGATATTCAGCAGCGAAGTATCCCTCTATGAAGCCAAGGGTGAACTCTCAAGCTACATCGGAGAGATCCACGCGACCACCGGCTTGATCCCCTTTAATCACAGCAGCTATTATGACAAGGAGATGGGGGGGAACATGCTGAGGCTGTTTTTACTCTTTGAGCCCTTGCTTCATAGAGACTTCCTGACTGAAATCAAGCTGAAAACCAACGAAATAGAGCGTCTCCTCTCAGTTAACCGCAAGCGTACCGTGAACATTGATCCTGGATATATTGCCCTTGAACATGTTATACTTGCCACCACAAAGGGATATGCCCACCGGGTTTATCTCAACAGGGGAATATACGCTGATCTGACACTCGTATATCAGAACGGCACGTTCAAACCCCTTGAATGGACCTATCCTGATTACCGTGAAAAGGAGACCATCTTTATAATGAACCAATGGAGAGAAGAGTATAAGGGGATGTTAAAATGCTGAAGAGTATGACCGGGTTTGCAAAGATTGAAACAGAAGCCACCGAGGAAGGAAAGCTCTCCTGTGAGGCAAGGTCATTAAATAACCGCTACCTCGAAATCAACATCAGACTTCCGAAGGCAGACTACTCATATGAACAGAAGCTTAGGGAACAGGCGAAACAGAGTGTAAAAAGAGGTAAGGTTGATATTGCAATTAAATGGGAACGACCCACGGGCCAGACAGCATCAGCGAAAATAAATGCTGATACCGTGAGACAGTATGTAGAAATGACAAGGTCTCTGAAAGACGATTATGGAATTAAAGGTCATCTCACCATAGAACATATGTTCAACCTCAGGGACATCATCACCTATGAGGAAAATAACAATATACCCGAGGAGACCCTTTTTATGGCCCTTGACACCCTCCTCAAGAAACTGAACGAAGAGCGGGCAAAAGAAGGTGCCGTCATGGAAAAAGACCTTCACAAAAGGCTGGAGGCGATATCCGGTTACCTGGAAGAGATTGAAAAAAGATGGCCCGTCAATATCAAAACCCACGAAGAGAAGCTGAGAGAACGGATCATGGAGGCAACCAGGGCAATCTCAATAGACGAGGCTCGGGTACTTCAGGAAATCGCCATCTATATGGAACGCCTCGATTTGTCTGAAGAATTTGTGAGGCTCAAGGGACACCTGGAAAACTTCAGAGACACCCTTGATTCCGATGATTCAATCGGGAGAAAGCTCGACTTCATTATCCAGGAAATGGTACGGGAGGCCAATACCATAGGGAGTAAATCCAACGAGCTATATATAAACGAAAGGGTGATCCAGATCAAGGTAGAGATAGAGAAGATGAGAGAGCAGGCACAGAATGTGGAGTAATAATAAAACATATGTTCAATGCTCAACGTTCAACGTTCAACGTTTAAAACAACCCCCTGCGAGCAAACAGCGCTACATTTCGTGGTCAGAGAGCTGATGGAGCAGGATATCGCAACCAAAAAAACAGGGCAGCTCTTCGTGGTTTCAGGTCCATCAGGAGTCGGAAAATCTTCCCTTATTGACAGATTTTTAAAGGAAGACATAAATACACGCTTTTCCATATCCTATACTACCCGGCAAAAAAGGCCACAGGAGAAGGACGGAAAAGATTATTACTTCGTCGATGTTGATACATTCCAGACAATGGTGAACGAGGAGCGGTTTCTCGAATGGGAAAACGTCCACGGCCACCTTTACGGTACGCCGCGGAAAGAGATTGGAGATATACTGGGTAAAGAGATGGACATGATCCTTGATATTGATGTAAAGGGTGCGCTCAGGGTAAAAGAAAAATGCCCCGCAGCCTGTCTCATATTCATCGAACCACCCTCAAAAGAGGACCTTGTAAAAAGACTTGCCTTGCGGGGAGAGAAGGAACTTGATCTAAGAATGAAAAGAGTGGAAGAAGAACTTGAAAGAAAGTCATTCTTCGCATATACTATAGTGAACGATATGTTTGAAAGAGCCTATGAAGATTTCAGGCATATCATAGAAACACTCAGGAGGAAGCCTAATGGCACGAATAACTGTTGAAGACTGCATGGAGACGGTTGAGAACCGTTTCGAGCTGGTCCACCTATCGGCGAGAAGAGCAAAACAACTGCTGAAGGGCTCAACCCCCCTTGTAAAATCATCAAATAAGGAAATTGTAACTGCCTTAAGAGAGATAGCGGAAAAGGCTGTATTTTTTGAAAAGAAAGATTCCCTTGAGAAAAAAGAGATTCCTTATCAGCTTTCAAACTTTACACCCTGACAGGAAATAGTTTTTGCTGAATACATGCGCCTAATGCAATTCAGCTTT
>PNOM01000100.1 GCA_013824835.1 Syntrophus sp. (in: bacteria)
ACAGATCCTTAGTGGAGCGGATAGGAAAAGGCAGCGGATAGGGCTGAAAAAAGGCGTTCTATCCGCTATCCGCATCAGCTGAAAAAAGGAAACGCGCACCCGCACTCCTCTTCTTCCAGACTGATCTCCGTACAGGATGAATAGGGACTGTCACCGTAACTGAAGAATACGATCATTACATTTCTCGGCTCATCGATAAAGTAAAGGTTTCCGTCCTTATCCATGGTTACCGGCATATTCTTCCCTTCAGGAAATATGGTTTTCAGGCACTTCTCGCAGAGAGCGGTATGTACAACACGCTTACTGTCCGCTCCGCGCATACCGTCGCCCTCTTTTATCTTTTTGTTACATTTCTTGCATTTATTATTGAATGATCCTTCCATAAACACCTCTTTTTTCATTTATTCAGACCTTTATAGCCCCTTCGGGACACATCTCCTGGCAGCAATAACAGTGAATGCACGTCCTGTGATCGAATAAGGGAAGACCCTCGGGCAGGGTGATTACATGGGCAGGACATGCCTCGGCACATACCCCGCACCCCTTGCACAGGTCTGCTTGGAGTTTCGGCTTTTTCACAAAAACCTTTCTCAGTATCTTCTTTACAAAATCAGGAAATCTCCCATCCGTATCCATCGTATTGGACATGATGAAATCCGTGATGGCCGGGGTTCCAAATGCTATGGTTTCATATTCCCCTATTAAACCATGCTCTTTTGCGATCAGGCCTATGGGCAGCGGTGCGGAGAGACCAATAAGCCTTTCAATGGCATCATCAAGTACATATGCATCTTTGGACATGGCGAGTAAACCGAATTGTCTTACCCTGCCACTTGTAGGCCCGTCTTTATCCATGCCCGATATCCCGTCGAGCATGGTGATGGAGGGTCTCACTGCATTGTGAATATCTATAAGAAGGGACGCAAAAAGCAGCCTGTCCCTACCCGCCTTCAAGTGCCACCGCGCCTTTTCCTTTGAGGGAATAAAACCAAAGGTATTCTTAACCCCGAGGGTGAGGCCCATCATTGCATGGGTCTTGAACTTCGGCACATTAATAATGACATCATAGGATGCCGGGTCTTCTCCAAGGATAAACTCCTGGTATGGGGAGATACCATTCCATCTCTTTATTACTCTCTGTTCAAAGGGCGCAATCTTTAAACCATTTTCTCTCACAATGTCCATAATGCCTGATTTATTAAGCACTTTTTCTGTAGATTCATATCCAGGACTATCTCCGACATATACCTCACATCCTCTGTCCCGTAAATATTTTCCAAGGGCCTGAATAATAACCGGATGGGTGGTAACCGCCTTTTCAGGGGGTTTGCTGCTTAAGAGATTGGGCTTGAGGAGTACCCTTGCGTCCCGCATTGTAAAATCAAGGGCCTGAAATCCCCTATGGAGGAATTCCTCAACCTTCGCTACATCGTAACTGCTGCATTGTCCGACAATTACCTTTTTCAACAGCTCACTCTTTCATGAACTACCCCGCAGCATAGCTGCGAGGCTCCCCTCACCCCCGTATCAAGTACGGGGCAGGCTCTCCCCTCTCCCACAAGGGGCGAGGGAATATGGTTACCCCGAAGCAGAGCTTCGAGGAATCTATTGATTGAAACGGGCTTCCATAAATCGTATACAGATGTTGCCGCCCTCTCCTTCCCAGCAGATTCTGTTCTCCTTTCCGCCCAGATTATAGACAACCCTGTACCCGTCCCTCTGAACAGTTGTCTCGCCAACGCCTATGCGCCTGGACCCGGCGCCTGCAATATCATCGATAAAATCTGCAAGCCTGATATTGAATTTCTCCTGGAATGCCCTTTCGTCAGAGAATGTTTCATCCCCTGCTACAAGGACGAATCGGCCTTTATCCTTCTTTAAATATACAGCCGTATCACCAAAGGGGCCGTAGACCTCTATTTGAATCATTTCCGGGTATTCAAGCTTTAAGGCCATTGAGCCCGTATAATTCATATCCTTCCATGCCATGTCAAGCTCACAGAGGGCTTCAATATATGCTATTTTTTCGGGCCAATTAATCTCGGCAGCGCGCCGCGGAAGAAATGCACAGGAAGAAATGAGGATTATTATACATAGGACCAGCAGTCCTTTTTTCATACCAATTTGCCTTCATTCATATAACTTCGTTATCTCGTCGTCGCTTTCCTCAACGTACTGCGACCCGCAAACGGGTGCCCCGCGCCTGCGTCGGCTCCTCCTCGCTGCCTCGTTCTATTTTTGAATCCAAATTGGTATCACTTGTCTTTTTTCGGAATATCTCTGATCTTTTTTTCAAGAAGCCGTTTTTTATCCTCCTTTTTTTCAAGGGTAAGGGACTTCTTAAAAGAATCGTGAGCCTTTTCGTATTCACCAAGGCTGACATACACATCGCCGAGATGTTCTACGATAGTGGGGTCATCAGGGAGTATCTCAGAGGCCTTCAATATCTCCACAAGGGCTATCTTGTAATCACCCTTTTTATAGTAGACCCATCCGATGCTATCCAATATATAGCCATCTCCAGGCCTCTTCTTGAGCGCCCTTTTTATCATTTCCTCGGCTTTATCAAGGTTAATGCCTTTTTCAGCCCACGAGTACCCGACAAAATTGAGGGCATGGGCATATTCAGGGTCTATCTTCAGCACTTCTTCCATATACGTGAGGGCCTTGTCCGAGCTTCCCGCCTTCTCGTAGAGCATCCCGGCCTGATAAAGAATGTCAATGTTCTGAGGATAGGAATTCTTCGCCTCTTCCAGCACCTCAATGCCCTTTTGATAATCTGCTTTTTCTTCGTAGAGCATTGAAAGCATAATATATATGTCTATAACGCTTTTATTCTCAGCAAGGAGCCCCCGGATCTTCTCAATGCCTTCGTCAATTGCCCCTATTTTTATATAGAGCACTGCCAGGTTCTTTACTGCGCTCTGAAATTCCTCTGATTTGGGCTCTATCTTTAGAAACTCGATGATCGCCTTTCTCTCATCGCCTTTTTCCTTCAGGGCTTCGGCAAGGTAGTATCGTACCGTGTTATTATTGGGCTGAGACGCAAGGAGCAAATTAAATTCCCTTATTGCCTCATCGAGCCTCCCTTCGCGGAAGTGGAGAAGACCGATATTCACCCTTATCGACAGGTCTCCTCTGTCGATATCGGAAAGTTTCTCAAATTCGTTGATTGCCCTGTCGTATTCCTTTTTTCTTATATACAGGGCTGCGATCCTTGATCTCGCCTTTTTGTTAGTCGGGTCCATTAAGGCTATTGCCTGGTACTGTTCAATAGCCTTACTAAAACTGCCTTCAATCTCATAGAGGGTACCCAAGTCAAGCATAACGGGCTCAAAGTTGGGCTTTATCTCCATAACCTTTAAAAAATACTTCTTCGCCTCTGCAAAGTCTTTCTGCTCAATGCTCAACCTGCCCATTGAATAAAGGGTAATAATGTTGCTGTCATCATAGGCAAGAATCTTTTCATAGGCCTTTTTTGCTTCTTCATAATTCTTCCGGGCAACATAAATGGAACCGAGATGGAGATATGCCTCCGTATCTTCTTCATCCATCTCTGCACACTTCTCGTAGAGGGGTATTGCCTTATCCAGTTCACCTTTTGCCCAATATAATCCGCCAAGAAGAAAGAGGGCGCTCCGGCTTTCTCCTTTTAGCGCAATTGCCTCTTTAAGGAAATTCTCTGCTTTTCCGAGGTCCCCTTTTTTGATGTAGAGGAGGGCAAGCTCGCTTCTTATGCTCGCAGAACCAGGGCTTGAGGCAAGGGCAGCATTGTAGAATGCCACGGCTTCATCGTACTGGCCAAAAATTTCACTCCTGTAACCCTTCAGAAAGGAGAAGACCGATGAAGTATAGTCGTCTCCGAAGGCATTTGAAGAGGGGGAACACATGAAACAGAGAAGAAGAATCAAAAGGTGTTTTTTCATATTTAGTCAGTTACACCAACATTGTACCACAAAGATACGGCAAAATCTATTCCGGCAGAATTACTTAATTAGTCTGCCGAATCTCTCCCACCTTATATAATGAAGAATATCAGGGGAATTGCTGTTCCATGAGGCATAGAGGATAAGGGCTTTCCCTACAAGGAGATCGCTTTTTACAAAACCCCAGAACCTGCTGTCAAGACTCCTGTCCCTGTTGTCACCCATTACAAAATACGTATCTTTGGGAACCACAATAGGCTCCAGATTGTCTTTCGGAGAGAGAAATCCCGGAACAATCGACTGGTCTGCGTAAACACCCCAGGGATCAGCAATCTTTTTACCGTTTATGTAAATAGCCTTATCCCTGATTTCAACCTTATCACCCCCTACTGCCACAACCCTTTTGATAAAGTCCTTGCTTGTGTCTACGGGATAACGAAAAACAACAACATCGCCTCTTTTCGGTTTACCAAGGTTGAGCAGGACAATATCCGTAAAGGGAACCTTCACCACATAACTCAGCCGGTTCACAAGAAGGTGATCACCGATAAGAAGGGTCGGTTCCATTGAACTTGAAGGTATCTTAAAGGCCTGAACAACAAAACCCCTTACAAAAAAGGCAATTATCGCTGCAATAATTAATGACTCAAGGTATTCTCTCGTCTTGCTTTTCGACTTCTCCATCTCAACTCCTTTAAATTTATGTGGGGGACATACAGCAAATCTACATCTTATCAGGGGCTGATACGCCGAGTATCTGCAATCCGTCCCTGATGACCTCCTGTAATATCCTGAGGAGCAACAGTCTGGCAGATGTAATCCCTGCATCGTCAACCAGGACCCTTGTCTTATTATAATAACTATGAAATTTTCCAACAAGCTCCAGGAGATAAAAGGTGATCCTGTGAGGCTCGAAGCTCCGCGCACTCCCGTCGAGCACCGCATAAAACTGGAGTATCCCCTTGATAAGACTTATCTCCTCCTTCACGGAAAGAAGGCTCACATCTGCATTCTTCACGGATTCCATGTCAAACCCGTTTTCTCCGGCTACCCTGAAGATGCTTTCTATTCGTGCATGGGCATACTGGACATAATATACGGGGTTTTCGTTCGATGTCTTTTTTGCAAGGTCAAGATCAAATTCCAGATGGGCATCACATTTCCTCATAAGAAAGAAGAATCGCGCCGCATCCCTTCCGACTTCGTCCATAACCTCCCGAAGAGTGGTAAACTCCCCTGACCGGGTTGACATGCCTACAGGCTTGCCGTCTTTCAGCAGGGTTACAAACTGGATAAGAAGAACCTTTAAGGCGTCTTTGTCCTTACCCAGGGCCTCTATTGACGCCTTCATTCTTGGAATATACCCATGGTGGTCCGAACCCCACAGGTCGATCAGTATATCAAATCCCCTGTAAAATTTATCACGATGGTAGGCAATATCGGAGGCAAAATAGGTCTTCTCTCCATCTGATTTTACGAGAACCCTGTCTTCATCCTTCTCAAAAAGACTTGTCCTGAACCAGAGGGCTTCATCTTTTTCGTATGCATAATCCTTTTTCTTGAGGAATTCCAGGGTCTCATTAACCGCATTGCGGTCAAACAAAGAGGTTTCCCTGAAATAGTTATCGAAATGTACCCCGAAGGCTTCAAGGTCCGCTACAATGCCCTTCATCACCTCATCACTCGCAAACACGGACATGACCTTTACGGATTCCCCTTCAGTCTCCGGTATTTTGATGCCTTTTTCTGCGAGGAGGGCTGCAATATCCCTTACATACTCCCCCTGGTAGAGGTGTTTGGGGTATTCGTCAATCTTTTCACCTTGAAGCTCCTTCCACCTGAGATATGTCGATTCACCAAGGGTCTCAATCTGCCTGCCTGCATCATTTACATAGTATTCCCTGACTACATGGTAGCCGGTCCTATTTAATATATGGGCAAGGACATCCCCTACCGCTGCCCCTCTTCCATGGCCTATGTGGAGCGGACCCGTGGGATTTGAACTAACAAATTCTATGAGGACCTTTTTGCCCATCCCCGCATCAGGATAGAGGACACTGATGCCTTGGTCGCATACAAGCCTTAAATCATCCTGCCATGTCCTGTCTTTTATATAGAAATTTATAAACCCCTTTCCTGCAGGCTCAATCTTCTCACATATACCACCGAGGGTCATAGTCCGGATCAGTATCCCGGCAATCTCCTGGGGGCTCTTTCGCAGCTTGGGTGCAAGAGAAAAGGCAATATTGGAAGAGTAATCACCATTCCCCTCTTCTCTCGGTATTTCTATAAAAGGGCTTATATGAAGGTCATGAGGTATTGTCCCCTCTGCCCTGCATTGATCCAGGGCCCCTTCAATTATGGCCGCTATCTTTTTTCTCAGCATCAGCCATCTCCGTATCCTTAATCGATATATCCCTTGAAAAATCAGCGCACCTGAACGTCACATCCCTGTTCTTCCGGGATTTCTTTTGACAATCCTTTCTCCAGGCACATACAGCACACTGAAAATGTTCCGTGCTCATGGAACCTCCATTACGATTTCTTTATAAAGTTCAGGCCTTCTTTCCTTCATCAAAGGCCATTCTCTTCTCATCTCTTTCAGATATTCAAAATCTATGTCTGCAAGAAGAATGGTGTCGCCACCGCCTGTAGGGCCTCCTATAAGCTCACCCTCGGGGTCAACACAAAAACTCATGCCGTAAAAATCCTGGGCCTCTTCACTGCCGACCCTGTTTACCCGCATGATAAAAAGTCCATTTGTAATCGCATTCCCTGATATGACAGTCTGCCAGATATGTTGCGATTTAAAGGCGCATGCGGTAGGGGCAAATATCATATCTGCACCTTTTAAGGCAAGTATTCGTGCCCCTTCCTGAAAGAGGTTATCCCAGGAAATCTGCACCCCGATCCTGCCAAGACGGGTTTCAAATACGGGAAACCTTTTATCGCCCATGGAAAAGTAGAACTTCTCCTCCCATAAAGGGATATCCGGTATGTGTATCTTTCTGTACACGCCCGTTACCTCTCCCTTGTCAATAAGGGCACAGCTATTATAGAACCTGTCGCCGCTTTTCTCAAAAAATGGTAAAAGGACAATGGCGTCAGAGGTCTTTGTCTTCTCACAGATCAGGGTAACCGTATCCCCCCCTATCTCCTCAGCCAATAAAAAGGCACCCTCATCACGCGCCTTTGGAAACCAGGGAAGGTTGAAAAGTTCCTGAAAGCAGATGATTGATGCACCCTTATCAAAGGCCATTTCCAGGACCTTCAGGGCCTTTTCTGTATTCTTTTCCTTATTGTTTGAACACGCAAACTGTATGCCGGCTATTTTCATAAGCAACCTTTTAAGGCATCTCCATTATTCCAGTCTTTTCCCGCTTGAGCCTGATCCTCTAAAAAAAGTACATAACGGGATCAGATCATACACAATACCATATTTTCCATGTATTTTTCAGATATTTCCCGATCATTAAACAAAATAATTAATTGATGGGTAAGAAAAGTGTCAAGGAAAAAGCAGGGAGCACCAATAAACTGAAATAATAATTGACATACAGATACAGCGAATACTTCTCTTTAACTGCATTCTAATTCACTCTGAAATCAAATACCCCGCAGCAGAGCTGCGAGGTATCAGCGGAATGAGGAACATGATTACACCCCCTCACCCTACCCTCTCCCACGAGGGGCGAGGGAATATGGTTACCCCGAAGCAGAGCTTCGAGGAATCTATTGATTGAATTTATTAAGATGTCCCGCCCATGGTCCTTCGTTGCTGATGTCCCTTCCTTATGAATGGAAGAGAATGCCTGATTCCGCCCAACCTGATACCTTCACTCCTTTGTGCATGTAACTTTCGTTGCCGCCGTAAATAAGTGATGGTTTAACCGCCCTGTCACCGGCAAGGACACACCATTTCTTCAATCCGGAAAAAGATTCTTCCGTCAGGGTTTGTCCCGATTTAATTTCTATGGGTGTAAGCTCAGTCCCCTGCTCGACCAGTACATCGATTTCATGACCGTTGCTTTCGCGCCAGAAATACAGAGAGGGGCGCTCTCCATGATTGAGCAAGGATTTTGCGAGTTCTGAAATAATAAATGTCTCAAATATGCTGACCCTCAGCGGATGGGTTTCCAACTGTTCCACCGTCCTGATTCCAAGGAGCCAGGAGGCAAGCCCTGCATCGTAGAAATAGAGTTTTGGCATCTTGACCAGACGTTTATTGAAACTGGCGTGGTGCGGTCGAAGGAGGAATACAAGATAACTTGCTTCGAGCACCGAGATCCATGATTTGGCAGTATTATGGGTAATGCCGCACTCAACTGCAAGGGAGGACAGATTGAGTAATTGTCCTGTTCGGCCTGCACAGAACCTTACGAAGCGCTGGAATGTCTCCAGTTCCTGTATTTTAAGCATTTGGCGGACATCACGCTCGACATATGCGGTGACATAGGCGCCAAACCAGGCTGAAGGGGGCACATTGCGGTCATATAGGGGCGGATATGAACCGGTAAAGAGCATTGCATCAACAGGGGATGGCAACTTGCCCGCATCTATAAGTTCCTGAATTGAAAAGGGCAGCAACTCAACAAAAGCAGTTCGTCCAGCCAGAGACTGACTTATCTTCGGCATGAGGCCAAATTGTTGCGAACCTGTAAGAATATAGAGACCCATCCTGCCGTCTCCATCAATTATCGTCTGGAGATAGCTGAAAAGATCAGGACAGCGTTGAACTTCATCCAGAACAGCGCCATCAGGAAAGCGCCCAAGAAATGAACGGGGGTCTTCCTGTGCGGACTGCCGTAGATCGGGGTCTTCCAAAGAGGCATAGGGACGATGACCAAAGACTGCCTTAGCAAGGGTGGTCTTCCCTGACTGACGAGGTCCGGTAATCGTCACAATTGGAAAACCGCGCAAAAGGGCACGAACAGTCTGTTCTGCGGTACGAGTAATCATTATTATGATGCTACAACCATTTATGCAATTTGTCAATGTTATTTACAATTAGCATAAATATTGAGCTGGGGTTACTATGCCTTCGGGCAGTTATTTGTCCACATTAGACAAAACACATTTAATACAAAAGCATTTTTTGCAGGAAAAAGATGTAGTAACGTACAGACCCTCCCCTCTGAAGAGGTTCGGGCCTGTACGAATTGATTTGCTTGGGTTTTTTACGGCTAATAGTTCTCTGCGAGCAGTTCCTGATACGCCTGTTCATGAGCACAGGCCGGACATTCCATGGGCGCTTCAGTCCCTTCCGATATATAGCCGCAATTTCTGCATCTCCACTTTACGGGTTTATCCTTCTTAAAAACCTGTCCCTTCTCAATGTTGCGCACCAGGGCAAGGTATCGCTTCTCATGGCCGGTCTCAGCCCTGGATATCTCTCTGTAGACCTTCGCTACCTCAGGGAATCCCTCTTCATCAGCCACCCGGGCAAATTCTGGATAAAGGGTTGTATATTCGAGATGCTCTCCTGCAGCGGCCTCCTTCAGATTATCTACTGTGGCTCCTATTACACCTGCGGGATATGCGGCAGTTATCTCCACCATGCCTCCCTCAAGAAACTTGAAAAATCTCTTCGCGTGTTCCTTCTCGTTATCCGCGGTATCCAGGAAAATCGCTGAAATCTGCTCATAACCCTCTTTCTTTGCCGCGGAGGCAAAATAGGTATACCTGTTTCTTGCCTGAGACTCTCCGGCAAATGATGCGAGTAAATTATGCTCTGTTTTTGTACCAATAATACTCTTCATTTATTCCTCCCTTGAAAGCAGTCGTTAGC
>PNOM01000101.1 GCA_013824835.1 Syntrophus sp. (in: bacteria)
TCGCCCCTCGCGGGAGAGGGTAGGGTGAGGGGGCGTAATCATGTTCCTCATTCCGCTGATACCTCGCAGCTCTGCTGCGGGGTAATTGATTCACTGCGGGTATATTCCCCGCGGCTTGCCGTGAGTCTGTCATCAATAAGTCGCTCCTTAAATTGTTACAGATTAAGAAAGAAAGTGTGATATTATAGGAACATGGCAACGATTGCGGATACTTATATTGAAGAGCAATGGGATGAGTTTCAAAGGAGGCTGCAACAATGAAACCATATCACAACGTTGAAAACATTCAGTTTAGCGGCGAATTTATGGTGCTTACCATTGACGGAGAAGAAATAACGGTCAAACTCAAGGACGTTTCTACCATTCTTGACCGGGCCTCTGAAAAGGAAAAAAGCACCTTCGAAATCTCTCCCTCCGGCTACGGTATCCACTGGCCCCTGATAGATGAAGACGTTGCTATAGATGGACTGCTTGGAATCGTTCATACAAGAGAGTTAAAAAGAAAAACTGCATAATCTCGGGCAATAGACGATTAGAAGCCTTCCCTTGCCAGATTAGCCCTTATTTTGTTGTTCCGCACATGATGATGCACTCTGAGAAACAACATCTTTTCTGTAATGCGGTGATATTTTGATGTGTCAAGTCCGCACGGCAATAAGGAGATATGAAGGCATCTCCTTATTGATCTGTGGGGAATCTACATGTGGGGAATCGAATTTGACTTTCATTTACCGATGAGTTATAAAACATGCTCTCTTATGGGAAAGCAGTCTGAGTAGTTTTAATCACAGTTTCTATCTGCCCTGTGCAAAGAAGCGCTCAAGTTATACTATTCCCCCCCGCGCGTGAGAACTAACAAAAAACCTTAAACCAATTAGGGCATGCACAGATAGGACCGGAACCGGGGGGACCCTTGAAGGAGGGATAGGCCATATGAACAAGAAGTTTCAGAATGTTGCTGTCTTTATAGAGTTTCTTGCGGGATCTTGGCTTGCCATCTTTTTTCACTTAGTCCTCAAATACGCACAAGCCGCCTACATAATATTTGCTCCGATCAGACGAACCGTACAATCAGGACCGTGGACCCCCTAATGAGGAGAAAATGAAAGATCAATATATTCATAAAATTGCCAAAGAACTTGCCATTACGGACAGCCAGACGAGGGCAGCAGCCCTCCTGCTGGCAGAGGGGGCAACGGTTCCATTTATAGCCCGTTACCGAAAAGAAGCTACCAATTCTCTCGATGAGGTTGCTATTACGGCTATTCGGGATCGTCTCGAGCAACTTGCTGAATTGGATAGCCGCAGGGATGCAATTATGCGTTCCCTTGATGAGCGGGGGCTTTTGACGGATGAACTCAAGGATGGGCTTGATGGCGCTGAAACAATGTCGGTCCTCGAAGACCTTTATCTTCCCTTTCGACCCAAACGGAGGACCAGGGCCACCATTGCACGGGAAAAAGGGCTTGAACCATTGGCGCAACGCCTTTTTGCCCAGGATGGTATTGATCCTGTGAACATTGACCCTCTTGGAGAGGCCTGTGCATTTATCAACGTGGAAAAAGAGGTGAATACCGCTGAAGATGCCCTTGCAGGGGCCAGAGACATTATGGCTGAGTGGGTGAGCGAGGATGCAAAGGCCAGGGCGTTGATGAGAGAGCTTTTTCTCGGGAAGGCCCGGTTTAAATCAAAGGTGGTGCCGGAAAGGGAGGAAGAAGGCATTAAATACAAGGATTATTATGAGTGGGAGGAGCCTGTCAGCCTTGCGCCTTCCCATCGTGTGCTTGCCATGAGGCGTGGTGAGAGAGAGGGGTTTCTCTCCCTTCGTGTGGAAGTGCCTGATGATGAGGCCCTGACTCTGCTGGCGTCTCTTTTCCTGAAGGGGAGCACCCCGGCATCTGTGGAGGTAAAGCGTGCTGTGACCGATAGTTACGGGAGACTCCTCTTCCCGTCTATGGAGACGGAAATCCGTATGCACACAAAGGATCGGGCCGATGGAGAGGCGATAAAGGTATTTGCAGATAATCTCCGTCAACTTCTTCTGGCCCCGCCCCTGGGCGGGAAGAATCTCCTTGCCATAGACCCCGGTTTCCGAACGGGGTGCAAGGTTGTTTGTCTCGACAGCCAGGGAAAGCTCCTCCATAATACTACAATCTATCCTTCCAAATCAGAAGGCGAGGCAGTTCAGGCGGCAAGGACGGTAATGGAACTTTGCAGCCAATTCAAGGTCGAAGCCATAGCCATTGGCAACGGCACGGCAGGAAGGGAAACGGAGACCTTTGTGAAGGGGCTTGATCTGCCGCAAAGCATCCAGGTGATCATGGTCAATGAGAGCGGTGCTTCAATATATTCAGCCTCTGAGGCAGCGAGGGAAGAATTCCCTGATCAGGATGTCACGGTGAGGGGCTCCGTATCAATCGGCAGGCGTCTTATGGACCCCCTGGCGGAATTGGTGAAGATTGATCCGAAGTCTATTGGGGTGGGTCAGTATCAGCATGACGTGGACCAGACTGGGTTAAAGAGAAGCCTTGATGACGTGGTGATGAGCTGTGTGAATGGGGTGGGTGTTGAGGTGAATACAGCGAGCAGGCAATTACTGGCCTACGTGTCCGGTCTGGGGCCGGGTCTCGGGAAGGCCATTGTCGCTTACCGGGACGAGCATGGCCCCTTTGAATCAAGGAAGGAACTGAAGAAGGTCCCCCGTCTTGGCCCCAAGGCTTTCGAACAGGCAGCGGGGTTTCTGCGGATCAGGGATGGAAAGAATCCTCTTGATAGCAGCGCAGTCCACCCGGAAAGCTATGCCATAGTGGAAGCCATGGCCCGGGACGCCGGTTGCACGGTACAGGACCTCATGAAGAACGAAGAACTTCGGAAGCGGATTGACTTGAAACACTATTTGACGGACACAGTAGGGCTCCCCACCCTTAACGACATTCTTAAAGAGCTTGCAAAACCGGGGCGGGACCCAAGGGAACAGTTTGAGTCCTTTGCTTTTACTGAGGGTGTTGAGAAGATTGAGCATGTAACGCCAGGCATGAAGCTGCCGGGGATTGTCACGAACATCACCGCCTTCGGCGCTTTTGTGGATATTGGCGTCCATCAGGACGGCCTGGTTCATATCAGCCAGCTTTCAAATCGATTTGTAAAGAATCCGAACGAGGTGGTGAAGGTTCAGCAGGAGGTAATGGTTACTGTCCTCAGTGTAGACATAGCACGGAAGCGCATCTCTCTTTCCATGAAGTAAAAATGCTATCGCACCCTTTCATTGGCGCGGCGTGTTCTGCGAATATCCTTTTCCAGATGTTCACAAAGCTTCGGCATTAAACCTTGCGATGCTCCCTTTTTTCAGGTTGCTCCGGTAAATACTCATAAAAAACAGGCATGACAGCCAAAGATAGATTAATGCAAGGAGGGCGCCGATGCACAGGTCTGAAGCAAGATTGACGGGAAAGGAGCCCGTTGCTGTTATGGTGCGCATGCTTTCAAATACGTAGGACGGCGGAATCCCTTTGGAGACAATCCTTAGAGAGAAGGGCAGGGTTGAGATGGGATAAAAGACACCTGCAAAGATAGAGAGCACCACGGGGATTGGCCAGGCGAGCCATTCGGCAGAGGGGCCAAGGCGGAAGATAATGGCTGAGACGAAGATACCCATTGCGATGCCGAAAACGAGCAATATGGACATAAAAGGCAGAAGAAGGAGACCGATTATCAGGAAGTTATAGCCGAAGGCGAGACCGGCAATGGCAACCATTATGAGAAAACCGGAAAATCCGGTCGCGATACTCGTCAGTATCAGGCCGCACACATACTCCCTGATTGTGAGAGGTGAAGCGAAATAATTGATGAAATTCTGGCTCCATACATCCTCCAGAAAGGCCATTAATATGCCAAGCTGGATACGGCTCATAAATTCCCACAAGATGATTGCCCCAAGGATGACGGTGATATAACTGAAAGTGTCCTGCCCCAGGGAGGCGAGATATCTGCTGATAAAACCCCATTGGACAATGCCGATAATGAGCCACACAAAAATACCGGCCAGCCGTGCAGGATTGCTTTTAATCAGGAACATTTGGCGAACAAAGACAGCGTACACCCTCAAAAGGCTCATATCATGATATCTCCAGGAAGAGCGGTTCCCGTGCAACGGTAATGAAGAGTTCTTCCAGGTCCTTTTTCCCGTGCTCTGCAGGCAGGGTCCTTGGGTTGCCCCTTAAGAGGATTGTACCCCGTGAGAGAAATAAGACCTCATCGCAGACCGCTTCAATTTCATTCATGTTGTGGGATGTCCAGAGTATCCCTGCCTGGGTTGTCTTAACATATGCCTGTATCTTTTCCCGTATAAGGCGCGATATGCTCGGATCGAGGGAAGCTGTCGGCTCGTCAAGAAGGAGCAGGTGAGGTTGATTAATTATGGCCTTTGCAAGATTCAAGCGACTCATTTCGCCCGATGAAAGCAGGCCGGCCTTGGTATTGACGAGGTACTCCAGATCAAATTCATGGAGAAGGAACTGAATGCGATCCTTGAGGTTTTCGACTTCATAGAGCAGGCCGAAGACATATAGATTCTGCCGTACCGTAAGATTTGCAGGCATATGGGCATAGACCGCGGCAAAGTTGATGTTTTTGCTGATCTCTGATCTGCATTGTTTTAAATCTTTTCCTGAAATTTCAATGAGGCCGTCCGTTGATTCGAGGATGCCAAGGATCATGTTAATGGTAGTGGTCTTGCCCGCGCCATTAGGGCCCAGAAGGCCGACTATTTCTCCAGGATTTACAGAAAAAGAGATGCCATCTACGGCCTTGATGGGACCGTATTCTTTAGTCAGGTCGGTAACTCTAAGGATCGGTTCCTTTGTCATAATGCCAGTATAGCACGTTTTGTCTTTCAGAATCCCGGATGAGTATGGTAGAAATATCACACAGCGTTTTTTTGAAGAAAGGATTATCTGTCTGAACAATGGATTACACGATTAATTCCACAAAAGAGTATCATCTGAACCAATTAAACACCCTCGGATGGGAGTTGACGATCTGTAATGCCCTCTATCCAGAAAATTCCCCTTTGAGAAAACACCTTAGAAATAACGATTCATATGGCCACCTTCTCTATGATTATTTGTACCGGCTGTTGCCCATGGGAGGCATCAAAAAGGTTATCGAAATAGGCGGGGGCTACGGATATCTGATGAAGGATTTTCTTGATAGGAATGAGTCTTTGGAAGTATCTATGGTGGATATATCTCCATACCTTCTTCAAAAGCAAAAGGAGACCCTCAGGCACCATGATGTTTCCTATAGGGAAGAGGATTTTCTGGAGGTTGATCCAGCCGTACTTGCAGGCTTTGATCTGGCTGTTTTAAATGAAAACCTGGGAGACTTTCCTACCCTGACAAATCTCAGTTGTAATATCTTTGAATCTGCTCCTGAAATGATTGATCCGAACCTGAAGAGAGTACAATATGTTTTTGAACAATATTCTTTTGATCGGCCAAAGGAAGAAACCTTTAATCTGAATATCGGCGCTATTAATGCTTTAGAAAAGCTCTGTGCTTCCGGCATCCCCTATATCTATCTGGGTGAGCACAGTTGCGAAGCCTCGGCTCCACAGCCGCTGCGGCATCTTATTAATATTGAGTCTGCCGAAGACCCGGAGAAAATCTCCCTTATGGGGCATGATGAGTACTCGATAAAATTTTCCTACCTCCAGCAGATTGCCCATGCCTTTAACTACGCCTCTATCCGCGGCCCCTTTGCTGACTATGTCCCTTTTGATGTAACGGAAGAGTTGAGGTTCATTATGGCATCACAAGGGCGTTATAAGGATGAGGACGAGGTAGTCTGTCAATTCATTGAAGATCTCTACAAGTATGAATACCTCATCCTTATGAAATAATTCCCTGCCTGTTACGATGGATCGCCCGGTCGTCTCTCTGCCGGCGGTCCTGCTATTTTCTCGGCTTTCATAATCCAGCCGCCCCCCATGGCTGAGTACAGGTTTACGAGTGAGCTAAAAAGGGATCCCTGTGTCCTGGCGTAATCGAGCTCAGCATTGAAGAGGCTTCGTTCGGCGTCAAGGACCTCGATATAACTCACATAGCCATTATCATATCTGAGCCTTGCTACCCTTGCGTAGGTGCGAAGAGACTCTACCTGCCGTTTCTGTGCATCGAGCTGCTCCCGTATCCGTTTCTGTGCTACGAGGGCATTCTCTACATCTTTGAAGGCAGTCTGAATCGTCTTCTGGTAGTTCAAGAGGACTTCCTGGTGCTGTGCCCCGGCTATTATGTTCTGTCCCACATTGGCGCCGCCGGTGAAAATGGGGGCAGCAATATTGGCAGCCCAGCTCCAGGTCTGGGCAGGTCCGCTGAAAAGGCCGGTCAGTTGGGTGCTTGACCATCCAAACATGCCGGTAAGGGTAATGGTCGGGAAATAGAGCGCCCGTGCCACACCGATCCGTGCATTGGCGGCAATAAGAGATTGTTCGGCCTGGCGGATATCCGGTCTTCGTTCGAGGAGGTCGGATGGCAAGCCTTCCGGGATCGGCGGCAGCATGAGTTCATCGATTGTCTTGCCCCTCGGGATGGGGCCGGGATTTCTTCCGAGCAACAGGCATAGCTCATTTTCCTGCTGTGTGATACTCTTCTTGATAACAGGAATCTGAGAGAGGGTCTGTTCATATTCTGATTCCACCTGGGAGAGTTCCAGCAGGGAGATAATCCCCCCTTTGTAGCGAAGTGTAAACAGTTTATAGGATTCTTCCCTGCTCTTTACAGTACGCTCTGCCACTTCAAGCTGTTTATCGAGGTCCCGGAGGTTTATGTAGGCATTGGCAACCGTTGAGACAAGAGTGAGGATGACTGCCCGTCTTCCTTCTTCGGTGCTCAGAAGGTCCGCACGCGCCGCTTCTGTTGCCCGGCGCAGACGACCCCATACATCTATTTCCCAACTGCCGGCCATAGAGTTGAGGGATGCCTGGTAGCTTTCTGAGGGGTTTTCCATCAGGGACGAAAGAGGGGTTGGACCCCGTTCAGACATGCGGTTTTTACCCCCGCTCCCACCCGCGCCAATCTGCGGAAAGAGGCCTGCCCGTGTCACCCAGTATTTTCCTATATATTGCTCGATCCTTGCAGATGCAATCTTCAGGTCCTTGTTATCATTGAGTGAGGTTTGGATCAAATTGTTTAAAACCGGGTCATTAAATTGTTCCCACCAGATTGTGTTGACAACATCCATTTTCTCCTTTTCTTCGAGACGCCACGAGGCAGGTGTATCGATTGCAGGGCGTTTATAGTCGGGGCCAATGGCGCAACCTGCAAGCACAACCATAGATATTAGTAAGTTAAAAATTATTTTCTGCGTTTTTTTGACAGAAAATAATTTTGTAAACTTACTTATACCGTTTATCGGGGTCAGGAAGGCTATGAATCTTTTCATGTCACTCACCCTCTTTATTGGCGTTCAGCGTAGAGCGTATAGCGTTTAGATTAAAATCCTCTATGCTTTCTTCATTATTTAGCATTCTGCGATTCACTTTTCACTCCTCACTTTTCACATCTTTTTTCTTTCTATGGGAAAGCTTTTCTACAATAGAAAACGTCACAGGAATAAGGAAAATTGCTATGAACGTTGCTGCGAGCATGCCCCCGATAACCGCGGTACCCATCACCTGGCGTCCGACTGCGCCTGCGCCGCTCGCAATGGCCAGCGGTAAACAGCCGAGAATGAAGGCAAAGGAGGTCATAAGGATGGGCCTGAGACGTGACCGGGCACCGTAGAGCGCGGCCTCAACGATAGGTTTCCCTTTTTCATATTCTGTTTTTGCAAACTCCACAATCAGTATGGCATTTTTTGCAGCGAGCCCGATAAGCATTACAAGACCGATCTGGGCGTAGATATTGTTTTCCTGTCCCCGTATCAGGAGACCAAGAAAGGCCCCCATAACCGCGATAGGCGTACCGAGGAGCACGCTGAATGGCAAGGACCAGCTCTCGTATTGTGCAGCAAGAATAAGAAAGACGCAGAGCACCGAGAAGGCAAAGATGGCGGTTACCGGTATACCCTCCTGTGCCTTTTTTTCCTGGTATGACATGCCGAGATAATCAAAACCCATCTCGCGCGGCATGGTCTGGGCAAAGACTTCCTCAAGGGCCTTCATTGCCTGGGCAGAGCTATAGCCATGGGCTGCGCTCCCATAGATCTGGGCGCCCCGGTACTGATTATAACGCATGGTGAATTCGGGGCCTGATGTATTTTTGATAGTAGCAAGGGCAGAAAGAGGCACCATGTTGCCGTTGCTGTTCCGTACGTAGAACTGGGCAAGATCGTCAGCCTTTGTCCGGTAGTCGCCTTCCGCCTGGACGTAAACCTGCCACTGGCGGCCGAAACGGTTGAAGTAATTTACAAAAGTACCCCCCATGAAGCATTGAAGGGTCTGGTATACATCATCAAGGTTAATCCCCTGCTTAAGCACTTTAGTACGGTCCACATCTACATAGACCTGGGGCACGGCAGGGCTGAAGGTAGTGGCGAGGGCGGTTAATTCCGGCCGCTTATGGGCCACCTCCATGAAGGTCTTTACATTATGGGCGAGAAACGAGATATCCTTCCCTGCACGATCCTCGAGGACAAAGGTAAATCCGCCGGCAGTGCCGATACCGGGGATCGCCGGCGGAGAAATGGGAAAACCGACACCCTCGGGCAACATGGACAGCCCTTTGTAGATGTGCATCATAATTGCCTCATACTTTTCCTCAGGTTTTTTTCGTTTTGACCATTCCTCAAGGGTGATGAAGAAGAAACCGCTGTACGTGTTGGTAATCTGGCTCAACAGATTATAGCCGGTGACTGCGGTGCAGTATTTCACGCCCGGCGTTTTCTGAATGATCTCTTCAACCTTCTTTACGACCTCATCAGTCCGTTGTAAAGAGGCGGCAAAGGGTAGCTGGATTGCAGCGAACTGATACCCCTGGTCTTCCTCGGGAAGAAAGCTGCCCGGCACCATTTTGGCGAACAGTCCGGACATTGCGGTAACCCCGATAAGTATAACCAGGCTGATAACGGTCTTCCTGATAGCAGCGCCGCAGAGTCTCACATATCCTTCTGTTACCCGACCGAAAAGGCGGTTAAAACCGTCATAGAACCTCTGCAGCAAGCCGGAGCCCCGCGTCTTTGGCCGAAGCAGCAGGGCTGCCAGCGCTGGACTGAGGGTCAGGGCGTTGAAGGCGGATATAATAACCGAGATAGCAATCGTAACGGCAAACTGCTGGTAGAGACGGCCTGTAATACCTGGAATGAATGCAGTAGGTATAAAGACAGCGGCAAGGATAAGGGCAATGGCCACTACAGGGCCTGATACCTCCTCCATTGCTTTGATTGTTGCCGCCTTGGGGGACATGCCTTCCTCAATATGCTTTTCCACAGCCTCCACGACGACAATGGCATCGTCAACAACAAGGCCGATGGCAAGGACCAGACCAAAGAGAGACAGGGTGTT
>PNOM01000102.1 GCA_013824835.1 Syntrophus sp. (in: bacteria)
GATAAGTCTTTAGAGCATAGTGTCGGGCCTTCCTAAGCAAACCGTCGTGAGGCGAGGAAGCTCGGTCTTTTGCATTTATGCAAAAGTTCCGAAGCCGAACGCGAGCGATTGAAGCCGCTGGAGCGTAAGAGCGTGTTTGCGTGGAATACCCGACACAGATGCTCATCCCAATGGAAAATCTGGGATTAATTGACCAATATCCACTCTGGGTTACTTGAAAAGATCTGCCAGAGAATTATAGAGGAGGACCACATTGAGAACAACAAGGAGAATTACGGCGCCGTACCCTATGATATTGACCCAGAGGGAATTTTTAAACTTCCCCATAAGCTCGCTGTTGTTGATCAGTCTGAGCATAAAGATCAGGATTACCGGGAGGAGAAAACAGTTGACTATCTGGGAGAACCACATGACCTTGATAAGAGGCAGTTGAGGTATTAACACAATGGATGCGCCAAAAAACAGGATGATGGAAAAGATGGACAGAAATTCAGGGGCTTCTTTAAAACTTTTTCCTATGCCGGACTCCCACCCCATGGCCTCGCATATGTAGTATGTTGTTGCGAGGGGCAGTATGCACCCTGAAAAGAGTGATGCATTGGCAAGGCCGATTGCAAAAAGAATATAGGCATGTTTCCCCGCGAGAGGTTTTAGAGAAAGGGCTGCATCCTCCGCGCTGTCTATTCTTACCCCGGCAGGAAACAGGGTTGCTCCACAGGCCACAATGATGAAATAGGCAACAACGCCCATCATGATGGAGCCGAAAATGACGTCAACCTTTGACGCAAACCAGTCTTTCTTGCCCAGGCCTTTCTCGACCACACCGGACTGGAGATAAAACTGCTGCCAGGGGGTAATGGAAGTGCCGATAATGCTTACGATAATAATAAGGTAATCCTTGTTCCACTGGATGCTCGGAGTTACGGTTTTCCTCATCACCTCTCCCCAGTCCGGCTTTGCGAGAAAAGCAGAGACGATATAGGTGCAATATATCAAACAGACGACGAGAAATATCTTTTCAAAGATGCTGTATCTCCACCGCTTGACAAGAAACCATATAAAACAGGCCCCTATCGGGACAGAGATGTATTTGCTTATGCCGAAAAGCTCCATACTGGCGGCCCAGCCTGAGAATTCTGCCGCAGTATTTCCGAGGTTGGTTACAAAGAGGGCAACCATGACCCAGAAAGCCGTTCTGATCCCATAATTTTCACGTATCAGGTCTGCAAGACCCTTTCCCGTTACTATCCCCGTCCTTGCAGACATCTCCTGGAGCACGATGAGAAGAAACACAACAGGAATCATGGTCCAGAGAAGGTCATACCCATAGCGGGCCCCTGCAATGGAATAAATCGTAATACCGCCTGCATCGTTATCGATGTTAGAGGTAATAATTGCCGGTCCCATAAGTGCAAACAGGAGTCCGATTCTTTTGAGTCTTGATATCCCCATGAACCCTATGCCTTATCCTTCCATTGAACTGGACACATCTCAGTATCAATGCCATATAAACAAAACAAGTACTACACGCTGTTCAATATCTTTCAGGGGTGGAATGAGGGGAGAAAAAAACTGATGTGTAACCGGAATCTCCTCCAGAACCGCTACTGGGCCATGGGGAGAACCGATAGATGATCAAAGGATCACATGCTCGGCGCCGAGACTCAGGAACGGTTTTAATCCCGCCCGCACAACTGAGGACCACCAGGGTCTTCTTCCATAACGCCGTTACTCCTTTTATTTAAATTCTCTGTAATTTATACCTTTCGGCATTAATAAAAGTCAACAGAAAAGCTTTTCCCCTTGCAATTCCAACTAACGAGCCAGCGTGCAGGGGGTCAGGATGGGAAAGGAGATTCTGGTTTCTTTTGCCGGAAGGTCTTTTCCATTTTGATAAGGTTTTCCCCGAACTCGATGGTATGTCTCTCCATAGCAGAAGCCGCTGCTTCAGGGTCTTCGGCCAATACGGCATTGACTATGGGCTCATGCATGCCTGCGGGGTGGAGTGTTACAGGGTAAGGCTCTATGGCCCCGACGATCGTCTTGCTCAAGCCCAGGACTGACTTCATAAGGGCTTCAAGAACACGATTGCCGCACATCTCGGCAAGGATGTAATGAATCCTTGTCTTCCTGTCTACCTCCTCAGATATTGTGGTTACAGTACCCCGCTCCCTCTCAAGGGCCTCCTTCAGGACCCTCGTATATTCGGGCGTCACCCTCAGGGCAGCCATCCGCGCCACCTTCGGCTCTACAAGGTGTCTCACCTCATGGAGTTCCGGAATTGACATCTTTCCCGCCATAAAAAGGTCAAGAAAGGCACTTGCAAGATTCTGAAAAGTCAGGTCTGTTATGAATGCGCCGCCGCTCACGCCCTGACGGGTTATGATAAACCCTGTGTTTTCAAGTCTCCGCAGGGCCTCTCGAATTGCCACCCTGCTGACCTGAAACTCCTCAGCCATATCTCTTTCAGAAGGCAGTTTGTCGCCTGGTCTGAAAACTCCATTCAGGATGGACTGCTTGAGTTGTTCACCAACTTCTTCAGATTTTCTTGCGGGACGGATTGGCTTGAATTTACCCATTGCTGTGTTAAAGAATATGTTATCAATACATAATTATCAATAAATTTCTTTTTACGTAAAATATGGTATTGACAATCCTTTTTTATTGGACTAAATATTATACCAATAGGTATTGCCCTGCAGGAGATCGTTCAGTGCACCAAGCATTTTAAAGGGAGTACTCATAAAAAAGGGGGTTTCAAATGAAGAAGAATGTCTCTTTGGTATTGGCCCTTCTCTGTTTCTTGTCTTTAATGTGCTCTATTTCTCTCACGGCATACAGCCAGGATAAGGTGATTGAACTCCGTTTTTCAAATTTCTTCCCAGGGGTCCATAAAAACAGCATTATTGCCCAGGATTGGTGCAAAGAGGTCGAAAAAAGGACAAACGGGAAGGTAAAAATTACCTATTATCCCGGTGGCATACTGACACCCCCTGCCCAGACATACGACAGTGTAGTCAAGGGGATCGCGGATATCGGCGAAAGCGCCCCCGGTTATACAAGAGGTAAGTTTCCCCTCAGCCAGGTCATTGACCAGCCCCTCGGGTACAAGAGCGGGTATTGGGCAACAATGCTTATCAACGAGTATTTCAATAAATTCAGGCCTAAAGAGTTCGATGAGGTAAAGGTGCTCTATTTCCATGCCCACGGACCCGGGATCCTCTTTACAAAAAAACCTGTAAACAAGCTGGAAGACCTTAAGGGGATGCGGGTCAGATCCACGGGGTTCAGCGCAAAGGTTGCCCAGGCCCTTGGCGCTACACCTGTGGCTATGCCCCAAACTGAGACGTACGATGCACTGCGCACGGGCATTGTTGACGGAGTTTTAAACCCCATAGAGGCGATGAAGGGCTGGAAAATAGGTGAGGTAGTAAACTACACGATAGAAAATTACGGCTCTGCATACACGACCTCTTTCTTCGTCGTGATGAATAAGGCGAAGTGGAACTCCCTATCTCCTGATATTCAGAAAACTATAGAAAAGATCAATGGGGAATGGATAGAAAAACAGGGAAAACTCTGGGACGAGATTGACAAAGAGGGCAGGGAGTTCATGGTTCAGCGAAAGAACAAGTTTATTGCCCTGACAAAAGAAGAAGATGCGCGATGGGCAGAAAAGGTGAAACCTATACTCGGGGAATATGTACAGGAGATGAAGGCTAAGGGGCTCCCTGGTAATGAGGCGCTCCAGTTCTGCCTTGATTACCTCAGGACCCATGAGAAATAGCGACATTGCAAGGGGTGCGCTCTTAAATAAGGTGTTTTTGAGGCACTATTTGAAAAGGAGATAAGATCATGGAAAATATGTACTGGAATCCCATACTTGAGACGCTGCCTCAAGAGAAGATTCGGGCGCTCCAGCTAAGGAAATTCAAGAGGATTGTTGATTGGGCTTACCATAATTCCCCCTTTTACCGGAGGATCTATCAGGAAGCCGGTTTTGACCCGGACGATATTAAGGTTTTTGACGATATTAAAAGGGTGCCTAAAACCGACAAAGGAATGCTCAGGGAAGTTCAAAACAGGCCCCCCTTTCCCTATGGTGATATAATGGCGGTGCCCCTCAGGGACGTGACCGAGTTCCGGCAGACGAGCGGTACAACGGGGACCCCTGTGTATCAGGCAGAGACCTGGCAGGACTGGGAATTGTGGAGTGAATGCTGGGCCTATATCCTCTATGCACAGGGCTACAGAGAGACAGATCGTGTCTTCATCCCATTCGGGTACAATATCTTCGTGGCCTTCTGGGCAGGCCATTATGGAGCGGAAAAGGTTGGATGTGAGGTTGTCCCAGGGGGCGTCCTTGATACAGAAGCGCGAATACTCAAGATGCAGGAGCTGAAGTGTACTGCCTTTATGGCTACCCCCACCTATGTTCTCGGGATGGCGGACACGGCCAGGAAGATGGGGATTGATCCCGCAAAAGACCTTAATATTAAAAGAATTACCTGTGCAGGCGAACCCGGGGCAAGTATTCCCACTACAAAAAAAAGAATGGAAGAGGCATGGGGCGCCAAGGCATACGACCATGTCGGGGCCACCGAGATTGGCGCATGGTCCTACGAGTGTACTCATCAACCCGGCGGACTGCACGTCAATGAAGCCTTTTTCATTGTGGAAATTGAGGACATCGACACAGGTGAGATTATTGAAGAGCCGGGGAGGAAGGGCAAAATGGTGGTAACAGCCCTCGACAGAATTGCAAAACCCTGTATCCGGTTTGATTCCAAGGATGTGATCCAATGGGCAGACTATACCTGTGGATGCGGCCGGACCTTTCGTATGATTGACGGGGGCGTTGTGGGAAGAACCGATGATATTACCAAGGTGAAAGGGGTGCTCCTTGCCCCCACTGCGATTGAGGAGGTAGTGAGAAGTATCCCTGAGTTGGCCAATGATTATCAGGTTGTAGTAAGCAAGGAGGGAGATATTGACGCCATCTTCCTTGACGTGGAGTTTAACCCCGGCGGGGAGGCAAAGCAAGGGGGGGTGCTCGCCCGATTGAAAGACCAATTGAGGGTCAAAGTAAACCTTGGATTTCGCATCAACGTCCATCCTTACGGCACGTTACCGCGGTACGAAGTGAAGGCAAAAAGATTCAAAGACCTGAGAAAAGAAAGGAAAGGAGGGTAAACCTTGAAATGGCAGGGCATAGTAGAGGATCTTGACGACAGGATCAAAGAGCTTCGCAAGATAGCAGAAGGGATTCAGGTCAAGGGGGTTGAAATCGAAGCAGTACAAAAAAATGTGAAACGCATTCTGGCAAGCGTAAAAATGCTTGAACTTAATATATCCGATATACGGAACCTGTAAATTGCGGGCCAATTTGCTGTTGTTTTGTCGAGTTTTACAAAATCATCAAGCGGTTTTGAGATGATGATGGCCTGATGCCTTATGAAAGGCCAAGCTGTTTTTTTGCTGCAATCAACTACCCCGTAGCAGGGCCGTGAGGTATGTAAAGGGCATATTTTTAAAATGCCGTTGATAGGGACATGCCGAGCAGCGGTGCCGTATTATGGCTTGCGCTGTCAATCCTGTTACCGTTCCTGTCTTCCAGTCGCAAATTGCCGCCAAAAACTGCCCCGCCGTATAGGTCCATCCGAAAGCCTTTCCCCAGCTTTCTGGTAAGATTGAGATATATGGGGACCGCCCTTGTCTGACCGATGCCGTTCGGAACAGGGCCGTTGCTGTCGAGCCTGGCGCGGTACGAACGGTAGCCCCCGCCAAAGGCTACCCTCCAGTCGCTGTCAAGGGTATAGCCAAGCTCAAGCCCGGCAGGCCCGGCTGGCCCGGTGCGGAAGGAGTTGCCAAGACGGAGCTTGTCGGTAATCTTCCAGGAGATGATGAGGGTTGGAAACAGGCTGGTCTCCTCCAGACGGTAGAATACCCCGGCCCCTATGCCAACAATAAAATCAGGGCTCGCTGCATATGATGCACCTATGGTTCCCCCATAGAGGAGAGATTTTCCGAAATCAGCGCCCTCTTCGCCTGAATATTGGACCGTGGGGGAGAAGAAAATACCCCAATTACGGTTTACTTTATAGGTCAATCGTCCTGCCATACTTACCCTGTGTATCTTATGCCACGGGTCAGGAACAGCAAAACCGGCAAGGCGTGTAAAATTATAATCCTCAAACTCATAGGTAAGTCCCAATCCAAGGGTTATCTTATCGTTAACCTTATTTGCCGCATTGGCGCTGATAAAATAGCGAGCAACCGCAAAGCTGCCCCCGCCGCTCACATGTGTTTCAGGCTGATAAATCGGCATGGCATCGAATAATACTGTTGTCTTCTTCGAGGTTTCCTTAAAAGGAGAATCTCCGGTTTCCTGTGCGAAAAGGCCACCAGGACTTGTGAGAAGGAACAGGGCAACACATCCTGAAAGAATCAGAAGTATTAATAAACCCTCATGTGTTCCGGGGGTATAAATCTGTTTTCTGTTCATCCGATCTCTCCCTTTTTCCATCATTTACCTTTTGCTGCCCCCATCCTGCTCTCTGTTCCGGCCATAAGCCGCTTGATATTATCCTTATGCTTCACAAGAATCAGGATGCCTACGACCAGGGAAAGACAGACATATTCACCTGGCGCCTTGAGCATATAGAGGGTTAAAGGAACGAGCGCAGTCCCGGCAATAGAGCCGGCAGATACAAAACGCCACTTGAGAAGGACAAGGATAAAGAGGAGAATGCTTGCAAGTATGGCAAGGGGACTCAGGACGAGATACACGCCAAGGGCCGTTGCAACCCCCTTACCTCCTTTGAATTTTAAAAAAACCGGGTAGAGGTGGCCTATGAAAGTGGCAAAACCTACGACCCCGATCAAAATTACGGGCAAGCCGGCATGAACTGCAAGAAGGGTCGGGATTACCCCTTTTAATATATCACCCAAAAGGGTAATGATACCGAGGGTCTTCCCCGCAGCCCTCATTACGTTGGTTGCACCGATATTCCCGCTCCCGACCTTTCGGGGATCCTTTCCCTTTATTTTTGCGAGAATTACGCCAATGGGGATTGAGCCGATGAGATATGCACAAAAAATAAGCAGATATTGATTCATATGGTATTCGCTGTTTTTTAGTACAGCCTGGTAATAAAGATAGTAAAAACACTATCCGTTGTCAATATACCATTTTCTTTCCCATGAAGATTCCCTTATACCAATTCTAATTCAAAGCCCTATCTTTGTTGGCTGCGTCATCCGCTCCTCGATGTACTATTAAAGTACACCTGCGTTGCTTCTTCCTTGCCGCCCGGGTACCCTCTGGGTGATCATCTTCGACTTAGAATTGGAATTACCTCTGGTGTTGAATTAATAAGGGATACAAAGGCTTGGCCGGTTTTCGTCCTGGACTAAAGAGGGGGTGAAAGCGGTTTCTTCTTGACACGGGGGTAGTTATGGTATAAATTCAGTGCAATTAGGCGCGTAGCTCAGTGGGGGAGCGCTACCTTGACACGGTAGAGGTCAGGGGTTCAATACCCCTCGCGCCTACCATTACCCCACAAGGGTTTACAAAGATCGCTCTCACCCCACAATCTCCAAATTGTGAAGTTTTTGTGAAGTAGAACCTTTTTGAAAGGTTTTGTCGAGGATATCAACTGCCTGTGTCTTGTGTGCAGGCGCTAAGTGTGCATATCTCAAGGTCATTTTGATATCTTTGTGGCCCAGAAGTTCCTTTATCGTTGCAAGGTCTACCCCGGCCATTACAAGGTGACTCGCGAAGGTGTGCCGAAGGTCGTGGAAGTGTAGGTCCTCAAGTCCTGCCCTCTTTCTCGCGGTCTCAAAAGAGTGTTTGATTTCTCCATAAGGGAGCCCGGTCTCGGGGTGAAAGAAAACATAGGGAGAATCCAATCTTTTCGGCAAACTCTGAAAAAGTTCCCGCAAAGTGTTATTAATAGGTATCTCTCTCCTGTCCCCGTTCTTGGTCTTGTCCAACAGGATGAAACCGTGAGTAAGGTCAAGGTGCTTTCGTTGCATTCCAAGCATTTCCCCCCGCCTCATGCCTGTGTTTAATGCGGTTATTACGATAGGTTTCAGGTGTTTGTCGCAGACATTGATAAGGTTATGACATTCCTGAACTGTGAGGAAGCGAAGCCTTTTGTCTTCCCGTAGCCCTTTTACCTTCCGGACACGCCTCAATATGTCTTCCTCTACCATTTCCCATTCTACCGCCTTGGTAAACATTGCCTTCAGTACATTCAAGACTTTGTTTGTATAAGCGTTCTTGTGTCCCTTGGCTATGAGGTCCGTCTGTAACTGTTCCACTAACATCATGTTGAATCGGCGTAAGGGAATGGTGCCGAAACGTGTTTCCAGTTGCCCTATGACGTACCCTTTCACCTTTGCAGAGCTTTGCCGCCCCTCAATCCATACCTTATACTGAGTAGCAAGCTCTTTAAATATATGGTTTGTGATCTTCTTTACCTCAGGCTGTTTGCCTTCCCGGACCGACTGCTTTCGTTCGATTAGCAGGTCTTCAGCAGCTTTGAACTTGTCCCCGCCAGAAGATTCCCGGCTAATCCTGCCATCAAGTCCGGCATAGGCTATCCAATAGATATTGCCGCGCTTATAGACTCCCTTTACGTGGCGTGTGTTTTTGGGTTCCTTTGCCATACAGTTCAACCTCCTTTCCATTTTCATTTTCCTTTTCTGTTCTTGCCATACAATCAAAAAGAATGCACAACGTCTTGCTCGGTTTCCTCACCCCCTTTTCCAGATAATTGACATAGATGTCGGTAACGCCGATACACTCACTGAACTTTTTTTGCGTAAGTTTCATTGCGGTTCTAAGGGTTTTGATTCTATCGGGTGTCCAATCGTCCATGGCAATATCCAGTTTACTAAACATAGTTTAGTAATGTCAAGGGGAATTTACTTCACAATCCACTTCACATTGGCGCAATAATCGACTTCACAATTCACTTCACAGGCTTAAAAAAGTGTTTGTATTTCCAGTACATTGCAACGTAATAACTACCCATGTACGGTAGTGGTCAAGCATCATCTTAGCATCCTCAGCTTTCCTGTCGGTTCCGTGATTGCCGGTGTTCGCAGTTTTTCCATCCACTTGTCTATATCCGAACGTTTGAAACGGAGCGCCTTATTTGTCAGTTTGAAATAAGGAATAGCCTTGATATGAGTCTGTTCATATACCCACTTGGGCGTCACCTTAAGATAATCACACAGGCCTCGGACATCAAATACGGCGTCTTCCTGTCGGTCCTTTCCTGTCTTGAAGAGATACGGT
>PNOM01000103.1 GCA_013824835.1 Syntrophus sp. (in: bacteria)
CATGATTATGCCCCCTCACCCTACCCTCTCCCGCGAGGGGCGAGGGAATATGGTTACCCCGAAGCAGAGCTTCGAGGAATCTATTGATTGAAGGAGTCCGGGAGGAGCAGATGACGAAAGCAACAAAAACAGGACTTTGAGTCCGAACCGGAATCACGTTTTATATTGAGCCGCCTTCATCAGTCCCTCTCTTTGTTGTCTCTTCCTCAGGCTTTGATTATTAACGGTTCACTTTATTCCTGATAATAAACTATACGTTTTCTCTATGTCTGCCCCAAGCATGGCAGAGAATCGTTTCGCGCTCTCTATCACCAGGGTACCGTATTCATTGATAAGAGCCTCCGAAAATGTACCCATAATAAACAATGTGCCGATTAGTCCCCCCTGAGCCCCGAAGACCGGAGAAGCAATAATATTCATACCCGGGTTCAAATCGCCCATATCAAAGGCATACCCCGTTTTCCTGCACTCAGCAATCTCCTTATCAAGCCTTGATCTGTCAAATTTCAATGCATCGCCGTGAAAAAAGAGTCTCTCCTGGCTGAGTATTCTCTCCAGCTCTTCTGGAGACGAAAAGGCCACGATAGCCTTTCCGTGAGCGCCGTGGGTGATATTGAATCGGTGCCCTACCCGAGTAGTGATGCCGATAGCCTGATCCGATTCCTGTTTCGCAACAATGAAGACGTTAAGGTCGCTGTTTAATCCAAAGAGAGCAGTGCTATGGGTCTTCCTGGAAAGGACATCAAGCAAAGGACCCGCTACCTCGCTGTAATTTAAGCTATCCAGAACCCGCCTCGACAGGGCGATTAGCCCGAGCCCCAGTGAGTACGTTTTCCCGGCAGGGTCCTTCTGAACAAAACCGAACTTCTGCAACGTATTAAGAATAGAGTACCCCTTGCTCTTGTGGATACCCACGATTTTACAGATCTCCGTCAGATTCATTTTAGACGAAGGGACCCTCGAGAGACAGAGTAGTATCTTTGATGCCTGGTCAACGGCCGGAACCAAACCCGAATATCCTGATGTTATTTTCTGTTCTACTTTTCCCACAGAGGATTCCTTATCATCATGAGGCTATCAGGTATGCATAATCCTGAAACGGGTCAATCATCCCATGCCGCCTCTTTATTTTTTTGCCTTTTAGAGAGCTTTTCTCCCCTCGAAAAACGCCTTTATATTAAGTTCGTGAAGCTTTGGCGCCAAAAGGGTCTTTATGGCATCCAGCCATTGCTCTTCCTTCAATTCAGGGAAGAAGACCGAAAATGCCCCGACAATTACGACATTAGCCGCCTGAATATTTCCGAGCTTCCTCGCAAGCCCCTGCCCGTCTATGACCCACACATTATCCTTGAAGTGTTTTTTAAATATCATCTCCACGTCTCCGGGATACTCCATCTGTCCAAGGCTGACTGCCGGTGGAAGTATCTCCTGTTTGTTGATGATAATCTTTCCCTCAGGTTTTACCCAGTTAAGGTATCGGACAGCCTCGAGAAATTCAAAAGAGATGAGGTAATCCGCATCCCCTTCTTTGATGAGCGGGGAATCAACCTCTTTACCAAACCTGAAGTGGGTTGTAACATCTCCCCCCCTCTGGGCCATACCATGAACTTCAGCCTTTTTTACGTCGTAACCCGCTTTAAGAAACACCTCGGCGAGGATATTGCTCGCAAGAATCGTGCCCTGTCCACCTACACCAGAGAGAAATATGTTTGTAACTTTATTATCATCCTTCATAGTCGCCCCCTTACTTCGCGATAGGCGCAATGGCCTCAAATTTACACAACTGAGCGCAGACCTCGCAACCGACGCACTGATCTTTATTAATAAATGCAGTTCCTTTTCTTTTGTGACCTGCCATTACTGGGGCTTGCGTCGCCCCCTCTCCCGGCAAAACCGTGAGAGACTTCCCCTCTCGCTCACTGTGTGAGCTGGATAGACGCTCCGGCTTTTGCGTCTGAGCGTCTATTGCTTGCCCTGCCCCTGCCTGCCAGCTTATGGCAGGGCAGTTGATTTCCAGACAGACCTTGCAACCCCTGCATTTTGCCGTGTCAACCAAATATACAGGATTCTTGAATCTATTCAGGGGATTTGCCCTTCGAAGCATCATACAGGGACTGTCTACCGTGATAATGACAGAACTGTCATCCCTGTTCACCTCCTCCTTGATTACCTCCATAGTCTCCTTGATATTGTAGGGGTCTACCTTCCTCACATGTTTGACGCCCAGGGCCTTGACCAACTCGCCATAATCCACCATTGAAGCGGGTTCGCCTTTTATTGTAAACCCCGTTCCCGCTGTTTCCTGTTGTCCGGTCATGGCCGTGATCCTGTTATCGAGAATGAGGGTTGTAGCGTAGCCCTTGTTATAGACCGTATCCATAAGTGGTCCCATTCCGCTGTGGAGGAATGTGGAGTCGCCAAGTACCGCGCATATTTTGCCAAGCCCTTCCTTGCCCATTACCTTGCCTGCGCCATAAGCGCCGCCAATGCCGGCGCCCATGCACGTTGAGGCATGCATGGCTGAGAGCGGCGGTGCGACCGCAAGAGAATAGCAGCCGATATCGCCAAAAACATAGAGTCCCAGTTTTTTAAGGGCATAGAATAACGGCCTGTGTGAACAACCTGCACAGAGGTTCGGCGGTCTTCTTGGAAGGTCTTCCGCTTTTATCCTTGTCTTTGGGGGTTTGTAAGCCTTTCCTGTCACTGCCTTTGTAAGACTCCGTTCAACGATGCTCGGTGACAGCTCCCCTACTGAAGGAATGACATCCTTGCCATGCCATACCTTAAAGCCCATGGCCCTTATTTCCGTTTCAAAAAACGGGTCAAGTTCTTCGACCACAACTACCTTCTTCACCTTTTTGAAAAACTCTGCAATCATCTTTTTCGGAAAAGGCCAGACCATCCCGAGCTTCAGGAAGGAATACTGCGGATAAACCTCTTTTGTATAAAGGTACGATGCGCCGGATGATATAAAACCAATGGACGGATCGTTGATTGTCATGACATTATAGGGAAATTCCGAGTCCGCGTATTCAGCCAGCTTTGCTGTCCTTCCCTCTATGGCTACTCTTTTAGGTCTTGAATACATAGGAACCATTACATATTTTGGTGTATCCTTCTGGTCAAGGCCCTTTGCAATTGATGACTCTTTTCTCTCGCCCAGTTCAACGAGTGAATCGCTGTGACACACCCTTGTCTCTCCTCTCAAGAGGACCGGCGTGTCAAACCTTTCGCTGATATCAAAGGCAATCTTCGTAAAATCCTTGCACTCCTGCGCATTCGCAGGTTCAAGCATGGGAACTTTTCCAAAACGCGTCCAGTTGCGGCTGTCCTGTTCATTCTGTGAACTATGCTGACCGGGATCATCCGCGACCATGATCACAAGCCCGCCTTTCACACCGGTATAGGATATAGTCATAAGAGGATCAGAAGCTACATTCAAGCCTACATGCTTCATCGCTGCCAGAGCCCTTCCGCCTGCCAGGGATGCCCCATGGGCCACCTCCAGTGCAATCTTTTCGTTGGGAGACCATTCCGTGTAAATCTCATCGTACACCTTCGTTTCAGCAAGTATCTCGCTGCTTGGCGTCCCCGGATACGCACAGGCCACAACTACCCCTGCCTCCCACGCTCCCCTTGCAATAGCTTCATTGCCCTGCATTATCTTTTTCATTGAGCCTCCTTGCAGCCTAAAGAGTTTTTCACGGTCTCCTCCCTGCATGTATTGGTATGTTCTGTGAGGAAAACCATGTTCTGTATAAAATATTTGCTGATATTACTGCTTTCAAAAATCCATGTCAATAAAAAATTGAATATTTTAGTAAGGCCTCAGTTATGCTGAGATAAAAAAGTTACTATTCCTGGACGGCCCTATTAGATATCTTTAACGCTGCGGACGCCGCAGATGAGTATCTACGAACAAGCCATTGGCCGACCAAGAGAATATAGAGAAGTATTATAAGGTTTATGATGAGATCGAAAATTAACTGAGGGCTTACAGATTTCTGCTAATTTCTATTGACAAGTTTTTCTTCATTCGATAAGATTAATTATCTATAGAGAACAGTGTTCTATATACAGAATCATTAAGGAGGAAGCATATGAAGTCAGATTTCTGGTTAACCGCAAAAGAAGTGCTGAAGGTAAATGCAGTCAAATGGCCAAACAAGGTAGGCGCCAAAGACCTATATAGAGAGTTCACTTTCAAAGAGTGGAACGAGCGCTCATGCAGGCTCGCAAATGCACTCAGCGATATGGGCATGAAGAAGGGCGACAGGTTTGCAGTCCTTGCGTACAACTGCGTCGAGTGGATGGATATATACGCTGCTGCTGCAAAGGGAGGCTTTACCGTCGTTCCTATTATGTTCCGACTTTCTGCCCCGGAGATGGAATACAACATCACGCATAGCGAATGCAAAGTCTTCATAGTTCAGGGTGGAGCAGACAAAAAAGATGGAAAGGTCTTCCCGTGGATAGATATGACCAATGGGATGAAAAAGAATCTTCCCACCGTAGAAAAGTACGTTTCCTTTGGATTTGACAATCCGAGTTATGACGGTTTCATCTCCTATGAAGGTGCAATGGCAGCGGCAAGCCCGGAAGAACCCCCCGCACAGGTCGATCCCGAGGACATCTGGATCATCATGTATACCAGCGGCACCACCGGCAAACCCAAAGGTGTAATGAAGAGCCACAGGTCCCTCTTTTCTCAGTATTTTATTATGATTCACGACCACTTCTTCAGCCACGACGATTGCAATCTCCTTGTCATGCCCTGTTGTCATATCAATTCACTCAACTACTCCTTCGTCAACACCTGGGTTGGCGCAACCGTTATGTGTTACAACATGATCAGTTTCGACGCTGAGGATTTGCTCAAAACCTTCTCCGAGCATAAAGTTACCTTTACTTCACTGGTACCGACTCATTACATCATGATGCTCTCCCTTCCTGATGCAATAAAAAATAAATACGATCTTACCACCATCAAGAAGCTGCTCATCTCTTCCGCTCCGGCCCGGAGAGATACAAAACTCGGCATTCTCGAAATGTTCCCCAATTCAAAGCTCGATGAAGCCTACGGTTCAACAGAGGCAGGTTGTGTAACCATTCTGAAGCCGGAAGAACAGCTCACGAAACTCGGTTCTTGCGGTCGCGAGGTTATCGGCACTGACCTTCTCAGGCTCTACGATGAAGACGGAAACCTCATTACAAAACCGAATGTTGTTGGCGAAGTATACTCCAGAAGCCCCATGCTCTTCTCGGGATATTTGAAAGACCCGGAAAAGACAGCCAACGCCTTGAAGGGCGAATATTTTAGCGCAGGCGATATGGGTTACAAGGATGAGGATGGATATCTCTTCCTCGTAGACAGAAAGGCAAACATGATTATCTCCGGCGGCGAGAACATCTTCCCTTCAGAAGTTGAAAACTGTGTCGGCAGCCATCCAAAGGTAAAAGACGTGGCAGTCATCGGCATACCTCACGAGAAATGGGGTGAGACAATAATGGCTGTCATCGTACTCCATGAGGGACAAACTGCTACAGCGGAGGAGATATCTGCATTCTGCAAAGGCAAGATTGCCGGTTTCAAGATTCCTAAAAATGTTACCTTCATCAAGGACGAGGAAATGCCAAAAACACCCACCGGCAAGATCCTCCATAGAATTCTCAGGGAAAGACATGGCATGTGGAAGGATCACCAGTAGAAGCAGTGACGGGTAAACGTGAAACCCTTTAGCCCACACGGTGGGCGAGAGGGGGAGTCTCTCACGGCCGGGGCACCCGCTTGCGGGTCGCGCTTGCCGGGAGAGGGGGCGACGTGAGCCCCGGTAATTGCAAGACATGGTATGTGGAAGGATCACCAGTAATAGACTTTCTGTAAGGTTCGCGTTACCCTGTCACCAGGCACACGCGATCCACCATGCGGGGGGGACCCCGGGCCTCACCTCTTGCTCGCCGTGCAGGCTGAATCTTTGTCTACGGCCACGGGAGGCATTAGAGGACCCGGGGTATAATATTGTTTTAGAACCACAGGCATGAGCCCGTGGGAATCTGTTTGTGAGTAAACTAAAGGGGCAGGCTTTTGAGTCTGCCCCTTTAGTTTCAGCCATATCACGGATATTCACCTTCTTCTGTGTAATTCCATTTCTAATCACTGCGGGGTCAGTTCCCCGCCCCTTGGGGCGCATACAATTGCTGAGTACAATGTTTTTAGATACCCCGCTGCTTGCGGCGGGGAGGTTTACTCCAAGTCATTGCGAGGAGCGTAGCGACGTGGCAATCTAAGACCCTGGGATTGCTTCGCCTTGCTCGCAATGACATCTGACATTAAATAGACTATTGAATTAGAAATGGAATAACGGATCTGTCTCTCTACGGTTGAGACCGAAATGGAGGGGAAATGTCAAAAGAATAAACAGGTTCATTCGTATTGAAAAAGCATTTTTCATTTGTTATTCTTCTCATATGCTAAAAAGCAAATTCCTGTCAGCTTTTCTTCAATATTTTTTGTCCCGGTTTCCAATAGTGACGTCAATCAAAAGGGGGTGTGTTATGTCTGCATTTCTTCTCAGGACATTCTTGCTTGTTTTTTTAATCTCCTGTTGGGTAATTCCCGTACATGCCGAGCAATCACAGAGTTTCGCCTGGGTAGCAGACACCAGGGGCGATGCAAACAGCGATATCATCAGTTGGCCCATTCTTACCCCCATCGTAAACTCAATTCTCGCTATGAATCCCAAACCAAATGTAGTGATCTTCGGCGGTGACGCTGCTTACCGGGGCGGTACGGCCAACTTGACGGAATTCAAAACCGGGTTTACGGATCGCATAGAGGGCGCAGGCATTCCCGTGGCTTTCGCTATAGGCAACCATGAAATTTACACGAGGAGTGGGAAAATCCCGGCCCCCCTGGACAGACAGCAGGAATTCCAGGCAATGTTCAACAAGCCAAGCGACCTCTCCCCCATCGTGATGCAGAACGGCCCCGCTGGTTACGATAAGCTGGCCTTCTCATTCCGTATAGGCAATTCTCTCTTCATCGTTGCCGACAGCTTTTATGCCACCTCAAACGCGATTGAGCCGTCATACGGCGTCAGCCAGGCCCAACAGGACTGGATAAAAGGCCTTCTCCAAAACAACAACGCCGCCCACACTTTCATGCTTACCCATGTCCCGGCATGGGCTCCCGGGCGTTATTCGCCCAGTAACGATATGGCCGATTTCTGGCAAACGATCACCACTTCAGGCAGTGCCACAAATACAAATGCCTCCATTTTGTTTGCCGGACACGAGCACCTCTACTTCCGCACCCAACATAACGGTACATATGAGGTGCTCGCCGGTACCGGCGGAGCTCCTATAGGGTGCGAAACCGGCGAGGAGTGCAATCTTACTACCGTCTATCCCGGCGACGTCCTTGCCCTGCGCTATAACTACGCCACCGTAACCGTCAACGGCAGATACGTCACGGTAAGCGTCCTTGACCAGAATAATCAATTCATCGACTGGTTCCAGTTCTTCGACAACTCCGGAGTAAACAATGCAACTATTACCAACGCGAGCATCATTGCGCCCGACCCGGCAGAGAAGCAACCAACCGGTATTCTGGCAGGAAGCTACAACACCATCACCAACAATGCCCCCATAAGCAATGTCACGACCGGTATCGATGCAGTCAGTAACAACATCATCACCAACTCCAGCAGCATCATGCCGTTATCCGGCGGCAACGGCATCCACGTCTATGATTACAACACCATCACCAACACGTCAACAGGAACCATCACGGGCAATTCAACAGACCTGTGGGGCATATGGGTCAATACGGGCAACACAGTCATTAACCAGGGTACCGTCGCGGTATCAGGAACCAACAGTGTTGCATTTTTAGCCCAGGGGGACAATAACACCCTCACCAATACCGGCACACTCAGTGCATCAGGAACAGACTCCTATGCAGCGAAGTTTCTGGGCACCGGGAACACCTTCCTTAATACCGGCACCATTTCAGGAAACCTCTGGTTTGATGCAGGAGACAATGCCTTTACCAACAACGGAACCTTCAACGGTTCCGGCGGACTCTACAAAGCGGGTTCAGGGACACTGACCCTGCGGGGTCCTACATCCTATACCGGCGGTACCTTCTTTAATGGCGGTATCATCAATATCACCCATAACAACAGCCTGGGGGATTTATCCGGCGGATTGTTCTTTAATGGAGGAACCCTGCAATTTTCGAATGATGTAACCTCGGCCCGGAATGTGACCTTCAACTCAGGGGGTGGTACCTTTGATACCAACGGCAATGCCCCGACCCTATCCGGCGTTATCTCCGGCTCCGGCAATCTCTTAAAGACAGGGGCAGGAACCCTGACCCTTGGGGGCGTCAATACCTATACCGGTCAGAGCGCTGTGTCCGAGGGGCTGCTCTCCCTTGCTCCGGGAGCTTATCTTGGGGGTACGATGACCGTGAATCCAGGGGGCACCGTAGGCGGTTACGGGACATTCAACAACGTAATCAATAATGGTACCGTATCCCCAGGCAACTCTATCGGCGCCCTTAATATCAACGGCAATTATACCCAGGGCACAGGGAGACTCCTGATTGAGATAGCCTCCCCAATAAATAACGACCTCCTCGCCGTAACCGGCACGGCAAGTCTGAACGGCACTCTTCAGACCTCATGGTCAGGAGGATATACCCCGGCGCTTGGGACCACCTTCGGCACCATCCTGACTGCCACATCAGGAGTAACGGGGCAGTTCTCTTCCCTTCTCACCAATATTACCCCCACCGTTGTCTTTAAACCCAGGTATGATACTGCCAATCAGGTATACCTCATGGTAGAAAGAGATTACGTTAATCAAACCCTTTTCTCCTTCCTTACTCACAACCAGAGGGCAGTAAGCACCATGCTCAGCACTGCCCCCCTTACCAGTGACCTTAATACGGTCCTCAGCGCCATTGACGCCCTCCCCACATATGGACAGACCGCAGCAGTCCT
>PNOM01000104.1 GCA_013824835.1 Syntrophus sp. (in: bacteria)
AGTAGATTAATGCCGTCCTCTTTACTTTAACCTTGACCATTCCTATAATAAATGTACCTGTGAATGAAGTTTCCTGGTGCGGGGCATTGCGGGAGCATGTAACCTGTGGTAAATAATATCATTACAAATCATTCAAATGAGGACAACATAACTTTCATAAGGAGCGTGTGATATGTGGGAATATAACGACAAGGTAAAGGAGCATTTTTTACATCCCCGGAATGCAGGGGAGATAGAGAATCCGGACGGAATGGCGGAGGTAGGATCCATTGCCTGCGGTGATGCCCTGAAACTTACCTTTAAATTAGACGAAAACAAACGAATAGTTGATGCAAAATTCAAGACCTTCGGCTGTGCAAGCGCCATTGCATCATCTTCAGCGCTGACGGAGATGATGAAGGGCAAGACCGTAGAAGAGGCCACGAAGATTACAAACCAGGATATTGCTGATTATCTCGGTGGCCTTCCCCCTGAAAAGATGCACTGCTCCGTGCTTGGTCAGGAGGCCCTTGAAAAGGCGGTTGAAAACTACAGGGGAACAGCATCGCCAAAAAAGGAGGGGCAGATCGTTTGTGAGTGTTTTGGTGTTACCGACAAGGAGATTCAGCGGGCCGTCAAAGAAAATCATCTCACCACCGTGGAAGAGGTGACTAACTACACAAAGTCAGGGGGCGGATGCAAAAACTGTCACGAAAAGATACAGGAACTTATTGATGCTGTCTATATCCAGCCAATAGAGGAAGCTCAACCGGCAAAAAGCACCCGACTGACCAACATTCAAAAGATACGGCTCATCGAGGAAACCCTTGACAAAGAAATCCGTCCCTCCCTGAAGCACGACGGCGGTGATATTGAATTGGTCGATATTATTGGAAACAGGGTCCTTGTGGCTACTCGCGGCGCCTGTGCCGTATGTCAGGCTTCGCAGCAGACACTCAAAGGTTTTGTGGAATGGAAACTCCGGGAACTGGTCTCCCCTGAGCTGGTAGTTGAGGAGGTGGCGCAATGAGGACCGTATATCTTGATAATAATGCAACAACCCGTGTTGCCCCTGAGGTCCTTGAGGAGATGCTTCCTTTTTTCAGTGATCTCTACGGGAATCCGTCGAGTATGCACAGTTTCGGGGGCCAGGTGGCGAGACATATTAACGAGGCCAGGGCGAGAGTGGCTGCATTGATCGGGGCTGAACCTGATGAGATCATTTTTACCAGTTGCGGTACTGAGAGCGACAACACGGCGGTCCTCTCCGCCCTTGCGGTTAATCCCGAAAAACGGCACATTGTAACGAGCCGGGTCGAGCATCCTGCAGTAAAGGTTTTATGCGAAAACCTTGTTGAGAAGGGATACCGGGTAACCGCCCTTGGAGTTGACAGCAGCGGGAATATTGATATGGATGAGTATGAAAGGAGCCTCACCCTTGATACGGCAGTAGTAAGCCTCATGTGGGCCAACAATGAGACAGGGGCGATCTTCCCTGTAGAAGAAGCGGCCCTCCTCGCACGGGAAAAGGGCATCCTTTTCCATACCGACGCTGTACAGGCTGTAGGAAAAATACCCATCAACATGAAAGGCAATGGGCTTAGCATGCTCTCCTTTTCTGGTCATAAGCTTCATGCGCCCAAAGGCATCGGTGTGCTCTATGTGAGGAGGGGGACACGGTTTTCTCCCTTTATGATTGGGGGTCACCAGGAGAAAAGCAGGCGGGGCGGCACAGAGAATACACCGGGTATCGCAGGCATTGGAAGGGCATGTAAATTGGCGGGGGAGAGGATTGAAGAAGAGAATACGCGGGTAAAAGAGCTGAGAGACAGGCTTGAGCGGGAAATCGCAACGCGAGTCTCCAATATCAGGATAAACGGAGGGAAGGCCCTTCGTTTACCGAATACGACAAATATCAGCTTTGAGTTTGTTGAGGGTGAAGGCATTCTCCTCCTCATGGATGAATTCGGTATCTGCGCATCCTCGGGTTCTGCTTGCACCTCGGGCTCATTGCAGCCTTCCCACGTATTGCGGGCCATGGGGGTTCCCTTTACCATGGCGCACGGATCAGTGCGGTTCAGCCTCAGCACCTACAGCACTGACGAGGACGTCGACCTTGTGATAGAGAAGCTGCCGCCGATTATTGCACGTTTGAGGGAGATGTCCCCCTACTGGAAGGAAGGCAGCGTATGTGCAGCCGAGTAATAATCGTGTACGATTGGAGTCAGTTGATATGATTGATGAACGTGCCTTTTCAGGGAAGACAATAGAGATATTGCGTGAAATCAGGGCGCGCAGGCCCCTTGTCCATCACATAACCAATTTTGTAGTCATGAACAGTACGGCCAATGTGACCCTTGCGGTAGGCGCATCCCCCATCATGGCCCATGCCCACGAAGAAATGGAGGCCATATCTGCTTTTGCCAATGCACTGAATCTGAATATCGGGACCCTTACCCCCTATTGGGTGGATTCCATGTGTATGGCTGGAAAAAGTGCCGGCAAAAGGGGTATCCCGATTATACTTGACCCTGTCGGCTCCGGGGCAACACCCTTTCGTACAGAAGCCACCAGCAGGATTCTTAAAGAGGTGCCTGTAACGGTGATCAGGGGCAATGCATCGGAGGTGATGTCCCTCTTTACCTCAGCGGACGGGATAAGGATCAGGGGGGTTGATTCCCTTGAGACTGTGGAAACAGTACGCGAAGGGGCACACCATTTGGCGAAGACATTGAAAAAGGTAATTGCCGTTACCGGTGCAGTTGATTACATAACGGATGGTGAACGGGCAGTTGAAGTCTTCAATGGACACCCCATGTTCGGGCAGGTGACTGGAACAGGATGTGCTGCAACTACGGTGATTTCCTGTTTCTGTGCCGTTGAACCTGACCCCCTTGTTGCAGCAGCATGTGCCCTCGGGTACTATGGGCTCGCAGGTGAAGAGGCGGCCCGGGTCTCAATTGGGCCGGGAAGTTTCCAGACGGCCTTGTATGATGCCCTCCACACAATGACTGAAGATGCCTTGGCTGAAAGACTCAGGATAAGGCAGATTGAATAATCACGGGATGTTTTCAAAACCTTCCCTGCAGGACTACAGACTCTATCTGGTAACCGATTCCCGCTTTAATAAGGGATATCCGGTGCTTGAACAGGTGGAGCTTGCCCTTCAGGGCGGGGTAAGAATTATCCAGATCAGGGAAAAGGAACTCAATACATCGGATTATATTGCCCTTGCGTCAGAGGCCCTGAAGCTGACCCGTGCCTGCAAGGGGTTTCTGATTATTAACGATTCAATAGAAGTCCTGATTGCAACAGGCGCTGACGGTCTTCACCTCGGCCAGGAGGATATGGCTGTTGCAGATGCCAGAGAACGGGCAGGTAAGGATATTATCGTCGGCGTGTCGGTCAAGACCCCGGAGGAGACAATAAAGGCCGGGAAAGACGGTGCTGATTATGTTGCAGTCAACGGCGTCTTTCCCACAGATACCAAGGGGGGCCTGGGATATCTTCCCGGACTTGAAGGGATAGGAAGGATACGACAATCTACCCGTCTCCCTGTGATCGGAATAGGGGGGATAAACCTTCAAAACTGCCGAAGGGTTATTGAGGCAGGTGCAGATGGTATTGCAGTGGTGACAGCCATCACCATGGCGGAGAATATTCCACTTGCATGCAGAATGTTGCATACAGCCTGTAAAGATTGCTCTACTGATTGACGATATTGCGCCAGTCCGTGACCACGGGATCATAGCCCTTGCTCATAAGCATGGACTTTATCTCCTTAAGACTGCGCTGGTCATGGACCTCAAACTGACCTTCCTGCTCATGGGTATTACGATCAATATATCCGCCTACGCTTGTTAAAGAACCTGCGGACATCCTGGTGATGCCGAACTGAATAATACGGTCCCTGAACTCTGAATTCTCCCTTGTAGAGAGATTGATTCCTGCCCGGGGAAAGAGCAGTCTTCCTGTGCAGATGATCTTTACCATGTCCCGGTCCGATACCTCGAAGTAGTGTTGCGAGTCCTTTGCCACAGGGCGTATACGGGGAAAGGAAAGGGTATACTCTATGCCGGGATATTTCCTCTCAAGATAACGGATGTGGGAAAAGAGCTTGGGAATATCCTCGCGCCAGTCTGTAAGACCCAGGAGCGCCCCCATGGAGATATGTCTGAACCCGGCCTTTGCGATCCTCTCAGGCGCCTCTATTCGATAGGCGTAGTCTTTCTTTGGTCCCGATATATGGAGTTCGTCATACCTCTTTCTGTCATAGGTCTCCTGGTACAAGGTTACTCCATCGGCGCCTGCATGGTAGAGCCCCCGGTATTCATCAGTTGTCAGAGGATATACCTCAAGGGAGACATTGGGGAAATGTCTGCCTGCAACGATGATCGCCTCCCGGATGTATGAGGGGGGTGAATGATAGCTTGATTCCCCGGTGAGGATGAGGCAGTTGCGGATACCCGTGCCTGCAAGGGCCCTGCACTCCCTGTCTATCTCGTCAAGGGTCAGTTTCCTTCTCGTCAGGTCCGAGTGTGCCTGGAATCCGCAATATGTGCATCGATTTGTACAATAATTGGATATATAAAGAGGGGCATAAAGGCCTATTGCACCCCCGAAGTACTGATGGGTAAGGTCCCGTGCTGCCTGTGCCAGCTCTTCGAGCAATCCCCTGTCTTCGGTATGGAAGATTGAGATGCAGTCGTCTATTGTAAGGTGTGACAGATTGATATGAGGGAAAGGACTATTCATTGAACAGGAACCCTGTTAAGGGTGATGAGGCGCTTGCAGTTGTTCTCACATGTCCCGGACCTGCGAGAAAGGCCATTCTCCCGGCTTCTACGCCTCCTGCAAAGGCGCAGGCCATTAATACAGGGTCTTTGGCTGCGGCAACTGCCGTGTTGACGAGAACCGCATCAGCGCCCATCTCCATGGCCTCGGCCGCATGGGATGGCCGTCCGATCCCTGCGTCCACAATAATCGGTATTTCTTCGATTTCCTCAATGAGCACCTCAATGAGGGTTTTCATCTTTAACCCCTGATTTGAACCGATAAGGGAGCCGAGGGGCATAATTGCTGCTGCTCCGGCCTTTGCTAACGCCTTTGCCGCATAGAGATCGGGATGCATATAGGGGAGGACCACAAATCCTTCTGCAGAGAGGACCTCCGTTGCCTTTATCGTCTCTTGATTATCGGGCAGGAGATACCTGCTGTCATTGATCACTTCAATCTTTACCCAGTTCCCGTACCCTGCTTCCCTTGCAATGCGGGCAATGCGGATTGCCTCCTGGGCATTTCTTGCACCGGAGGTATTGACCATCAGGACGATCTCCTCAGGGATAAAGGAGAGGATGTTCTCCTCTGTCTGCTCAAGGTCAATACGACGGAGGGCAACAGTGACCACCTGGGCGCCTGACCGGATAATTGCCTGCCTCATTGCCTCCTTGCTCTCAAACTTACCTGTTCCCAGAAAAAATCGGCTTTTTAAGGTTTTGCCGCCAATTACAAAAAGATCTTCCATGATTATCCGCCTCCGATAAATGATACCAGCTCTATTGAGTCGCCATCCGCGATCTTTGTTTCCGACCACATGGCCTGTTTTACCACCATTTCATTTACTACGACGATTACTACGCCCGGCTTTACATTGCAGGAAAGGAGAAGGTCCGAAAGCATCATCTGTTCTGCCGCGTCCATAGTCCTGCCGTTTACGGTGATTATCATGCCTTGTTTCCTTTAATTAGTTTCAATAGTTCCCTTGCGTCAGTGCAAGCCCGGACAATTCCTACGGTCCTGGCCCCTGCTGCGAGAACCTCGTCGATATTGGAGAGATCAATGCCCCCAATAACCACAAAGGGTATGTCGAGTTTGTCAGACGCTTCCCTCACGTAGGTAAGTCCTACGGCGGGCCTTCCCGGTTTTGTGGGTGTTGCATAGACAGGGCCGACAGAGATATAATCTGCGCCTTCTTTAATCGCCTGCCTTCCCTGCTCCAAGTTGTGAGTTGTCTTGCCGAGGATCATCTCCTCACCTATGATTGTTCTGGTCTCTTCTGTGGATGTGTCCTGACCGATGTGGACACCGTCTGCTCCGGCCTTGACTGCACAAAGGGGATCATCATTCAGTATGAAGAGAAAAGGGATTGTCTTTTTATAGGCAATAATCTCGTGTGCCTTCTCAAGAACAACCAATTCTCCGCTTAATTTATCACGTAATTGAACAATAGCCGCGCCGTCCATCACGGCCCTGGTTAATATGGAGACCGAGTCAGAGATGACGTAAAGGTCGCGGGTAAAAGGTGTTTTTCTCAGCATACTGCGCCCCTCCTCAAGAGCATCCGATGTTTTATAACGCAAATCAGGGCAAAAATAAACCTAAAAGGTATCTTGCGGGAACTTACCTCTCAACACACCTGTATCCTTATATCCGGCATTATTGGAGATATCCCTGGAGTAAAAAATTATTGACATTGATAAAAGATGCCCTTATCATGTCATTTAATGAATGTTGAATATATTAATCCTTTTATTGATGCTACCAGAAAGCTCATGGAAGTGATGGTCGGCATCAAACAATTCCGGAAGCGCGAAATTACCCTCGACCAGCAAATCAAAGCCGCATTCGATATCTCTGCAATCATCGGGGTTACAGGAAGTTTCAGGGGGTCAATTATCCTCAGCTTCAGCAGTAGTGTTGCCGTGGCTATGATAACCAGTCTTCTTGGAGAACCGGTTGATGAATTTGACGATGATGTATGCGATGCAGTATCGGAAATGGTAAACATCATTACCGGCAATGCGCAGGCTATGCTTGCAGAAAATGGTTACGGGAACTTTGAACGTTCTCTCCCCAATGTTATTGTAGGAAAAGGTCATGTGATTAACCGGCCGCAGAACACCCCCTGTATTAATATCTTTTTTGATACTGAACTGGGCGGGTTTGCCATGCAGGTAAGTCTCAAGGAAACTTAACTTAAGATCCCTCATTTTTATCCGATAACAGACTATAAGAGGGGACCAATGGAGAATCATTTTCAGGAGATTTCCGATCTTAAAATACCTGTTCAGGCCGTCTACAATAACACCGTGGAGCTTTCCGACTGCAGAATACTCTATAACAATCGCACAGAAAAGGAGTTTGTACTGACCACGGGCAACAGTGACCTTGCAGAGGGTGGCAAGGTTAGTCTTCGCTATGGTGTCGGGGCGAAAGCATATACCTTTGAGACTTATATAAAAAGGGTAGAGGCATGTAATCAACTATCAACCTTCCTCCATCTTTCCTTTCCCGATAACATTAAGGAACTTGAAAGGAGAAGACACTTCAGGGTAAAACCGTCACAGGAAAAACCCATAACAATCAAGCTTCATCTTCCCAACAATGAATCCATCTATATTGAAGCCCTTGACATAAGTAGCTCCGGAATTTCTTTTGGCATACCAAAAGAAATAGGTTTTTTTAAAACCGGGACAAAGTGCCTTATAGATGTTGCCATCCCGAGAATTGGTGATTTACCGTTAACGGGAATGGTGATAAATACGAGGCATATTTTCGATGTTACCTGTCTGGGCGTAGAGTTTCAGGATATTACTGAGAATGAGCGCCGCATGTTAACACAATATATAAGCATACGTGAGCTTGAGGCCCGCAAAGAGAATCTTGTGAGCAGAAAGCACAAAGAAACAAAGATATCTATTGTCTCGGATGTCGAGAACAAAGAAAAATATGCCTTTCTCTACCACCGTTATGTGGTAAGACAGATAAAACCTTTAGGTGCAATCGTTGAGCTCGACGATTATGTGCCCACCATTATGCTCCTGGATTGTGATATATCCACGACACAGATACTCCTCCATGCCATCAGGAAGCATGCGGTTTTGAAAAGTATCCCTGTTATACTATGTGGTGATGCCATAAAGACAATACGCAATAAAGGTGATTTTGTCACTGATATGGCTGAGCCGATTAATGAAAAGTCCTTTGTAAAAATGGTCGAAAAGCTTGTGTTTATGTCGATGTCTGCGAAAGCCATTAAACGACGGTGGGATCAGTTTTCAGGGATTGGAAGGAAAATCCTTATTGTCGACATTTTTTGTAATCTTGGTTCCCGATATATCGAATATTTCAGTGCCCTCAATTTCGCGGTTATTGTTGTTGAAAATGAGGGGGCTATTATGGAAAAGATTCAGGAACATATACCTGATTATGTGCTCCTTGATGATGAATCGGAAAAGATCAGCATAATTGATGTTTGCAGGCTTATGAATATGAACAGGACCATCAAAAAGATACCGAAGATTTTTATGACAAAAGACAAAGAAAGCGCCAAACAGTATTCCCGTGAAGGCCTGATAAGCGGTTATGTTGTAAAACCCTTTACTCCAAGGCAGGTGTTCAATGAAATCACAAATGCCTTCATGAAAAGGATTACCGTTGTTTCTCCTGACCAGCACGTCGCTCCATAACAGTTCAACGTTCAACATTCTAAGTTCAACGTTTTGCCCTGATCTTGAACGTCAAACATTGAACGTTGAACTTAGAACATTGAACCCTACAAAGATACAGCTTT
>PNOM01000105.1 GCA_013824835.1 Syntrophus sp. (in: bacteria)
GGAAACCTTTTTCTGCTGATCAGTCCCGGAAAAATTGAAGCGGGCTACATAGGCGCGGGAATTTACCTGCCTCTTGCCGATCTGAATAGTATCATCTCCGCCGGTAATAACCTCCCATATGTTCTTCGTTGGATCGAGAACATCGCGGCTCTGATCCACGTATGCGAGCTTTACGGTTTCTCCGATCTTGAAAGTACCTGAGTCAGGCGTTTCCTGACCGGTGATCATGCGGAAAAGGGTGGTCTTTCCTGCTCCGTTCGGCCCGATAACCCCTATGATGCCGCCTGGGGGGAGAGAGAAAGTCATTCCTTCTATGAGAATATTGTCACCATATGCCTTGCTCACGTTATTGGCCTCAATGACGACATTACCCAACCGGGGTCCTGGTGGAATATAAATCTCAAGCTCTTTTGAGCTTTTCTCCATATCGCGACTCAAGAGTTCCTCGTATGAACTGATGCGCGCCTTCCCTTTTGCGTGGCGTCCCTTGGGAGACATACGTATCCATTCAAGCTCGCGCTGGAGGGTCTTCTGCCTCTCGCTCTCGGTTTTTTCTTCCTGTTGCAAACGATTTTTCTTCTGCTCCAGCCAGGATGTATAATTCCCTTTCCACGGGATCCCTTGTCCCCTGTCGAGCTCCAGAATCCACCCGGCTACATTGTCGAGGAAATAGCGGTCATGGGTTACGGCAATGACGGTGCCTGGATAGGTTTGCAGGTGGTGCTCAAGCCAGGCCACGGTCTCTGCATCGAGATGGTTGGTCGGCTCATCGAGAAGGAGGATATCCGGTTTCTGCAGGAGCAGTCTGCATAAGGCAACACGGCGTTTTTCCCCTCCCGACAGGATATTGACCGGGGTTTCTCCGGTCGGACAGCGTAGCGCTTCCATCGCCATCTCAAGACGTGAATCAAGCTCCCAGGCATCCCATACTTCCAGCTTCTCCTGTACTTCGCCCTGTCGTTCGATAAGTTTATTCATCTCGTCATCTGACATGGGTTGAGCGAATTTCTCGTTAATCAGATCGTACTCCTTAAGGGCAGCTACTATTTCATGTACCCCCTCTTCCACAATCTCCCGCACCGTCTTTTTGTCATCCAGTTTCGGCTCCTGCTCAAGGAGCCCTACGGTATGGCCGGGAGAAAGTACCGTCTCGCCATTGTACTCTTTATCCGTTCCTGCCAGGATATGGAGGAGAGAGCTTTTCCCTGATCCATTGAGACCAAGGACCCCGATCTTTGCTCCATAAAAATAGGAGAGGTATATATCCTTCAAAATCGGCTTTTTGTCATAATATTTGCTTACCCCGACCATGGAGTAAATCACTTTGTTCGGTTCATTCGCCATTTTTAGCCCAAGTCCTTTATATAGAGATTTCGTTTTATGCGATTGTGAAGTATACCATAATTACGTTGTCAGATGTGTTACAGATACATGGAGACAGGTAAATGCCTCCCGGCAATCATCGACAATGCCTGCCGGGGTGTACCATGTTCTTCATTTCTACGGCAATATTTTTTCTATTTTTGGTAAAGATTTATTTTGCCATCAACACTGTTTTTGTATACAATTGGAATATTGGATATAATTGACACACTGTATACAATTGAAACATTGTTTCATAATCCATATCAAAAGGAGAACCGGCTTGGAAGATACTGAGAAATCAAAACAGCAACTGACGGAACCGACTCAAGAAGGGAGGGAAGGCTGGGACAATTCCGTAGCAAAGACGGTAATTGATACCATGACCCTCGTCAACAGATTCTATGTGTATGATTTTGCGAGCGAAGCCTACTGCCGGGATCATGGAAGGAGCAGAAAAGACATCGTTGGCAATTCAATAGCAAATATCTGGGGAGAAGCAAACTTTAAAAAAAACATCAAGAAACAACTGGACCACTGCTTTAACGGCAATGTGGTCCGTTATGAAAACTGGCTGGCAATTCCCGGTCAGGAGGACAGATACTACCGTGTATCCTATTCCCCCTACTTCAACGCCACCGGACAGGTTACCCATGCAGTGGTGGCCTCCCAGGACATCACGGACATCAAGAAGGAAGAGGAATCCATAGAGAAGAGCGAGCCTGCCTTCAGAACAATCCTGAAGAACATGCATTACGGGGTTTTCACTTTTGACACAGAAGGACGTTTTACCTTTGTTAATGATGTGATCGTTAAGAGATCAGGGTATCCCCGGGAGTGGTATGTAGGGAAAAATCTGTTTGATGTGGTTCGGCCACAGGATAGGGAGAGCGTTCGAGAGCATTTCAAGGCAACCGTGCGGGGAGAGCAGGTTCCTCCCTACGAATTCACCTTCCAGAAGGCGGCAGATGAAATAGCGTGGGCCCATATCAGCACAACAGCCATACGGGAGAAGGGGCAGATAGTCGGGGTACTGGGCATCATGCTGGATATCACAAAACGGGTAAAATATGAACAGGCCCTTAAAGAAAGCGAAAAGAACTACAGGACGCTTTTCGAAGACTCAAGAGATGCCATATTCATTACCGACAAAGAAGGAAGGCTCACTGATGTGAACAACTCTTTCCTGAAACTCTTCGGCTATACAAGGGAGGAGACAAAAAAGCTTCGGGCCATTGACACATACGTTGACCGGAAAGATTGCAGAATGTACGTGAAGACCATTGAAGAACAGGGTTTTGTCGAATACCTCGATGTGAAGTTGAAGAAAAAAGACGGAACAATAATGGACTGTCAGGTCAACGGAACGCCGCGACGGGGCCCGGATGGAAGCATTCAGGGCTACCAGGGCATCGTGAGACACGAAAGAGAGAAGAAATAGCAGATAGCATTACAGGGACAGGGAAGCAGAAAAAAATATGTCAGGATTACGGGGCGGAACCCACGCCCGGGCAGGTCTGTATTGCTTGGTGAAATCGTACGTAGAAGTCTTTGAAGTCACATGGCAGTTACAGGAATCAATTGATTAAAAGGATAGCCTCGGGCGTGTTCTTCACAACAACACGCCCTTGCTTAATCTTACAAAGAAGCAACGAACGCAGTGGACAACGACAAAGGTTGCGTAATGGTATCCCACGAAATACATTGTTCAGGATAGATAGACCATATTTTTGGGAGGCAACATGAAAATCAAAAATGTTGGGGTATTGGGTGCCGGGACAATGGGGCATGGCATAGCGGAACTTGCTGCGCTTGCTTCCTGGAATGTGATGTTGTGTGATATCTCTGAGGAATTGCTTACAAAGGCTTTAAACGCCATCAAAGAAAATCTCAATGCGATGGAACGATCCAGGGACAACTGTTCCGCTGTAATGGAGAGAATAAGATGCGTGACATCCATTCATGAGGCGGTTAAATCTGTTGATCTGGTGATCGAATGTTTGCCTGAAAACCTTGAGTTTAAGCAGAAGGTCTTTAAAGAGCTGGATGAGGTTTGCGCGCCTGATGTAATTCTTGCAACAAACACATCCGGATTGAGTCCGACTGCAATAGCAAAAGATATTAAACATCCGGAAAGAGTTGTGGTTGCACACTTTTGGAATCCGCCTCAACTTATTCCACTTGTAGAGGTTGTTCCCGGTGAAAAGACCTCCAAAGAAGTTGTTGATAAGACAATGGAATGGGTTAAGGCTTTGGGCAAACAACCGGTTCGCATGAATAAAGAGTGTCTTGGCTTTATAGGGAACAGACTTCAGTTAGCCCTTTTGAGAGAAGCGCTTTACATTGTCGAACAGGGTTATGCAGATGTTGAAGAGGTAGATAAATCAATGATATACGGGCATGGCAGACGTCTTCCTGTCACCGGCCCATTCTGCAGCGCAGACATGGGCGGGCTTGATATATTTCACACCATATCTACCTACCTTTTCCCCGATTTGTCCAGTGCATCCGAGCCTTCAAAATTAATGCAAAAAATCGTAGAAGAAGGCAATCTGGGTTTAAAGTCAGGTAAGGGGTTTTATGAATGGACACCGGAAATGAAAGAGAAAATGGTAAAGCGCAGGACCGAAACCCTCATAGATTTATTGGAAAAAGACAAAAAAACCGACCAGTCGTGATGAACTCGTAGGGAAAATGATTCCTTACCGGCTACCCTCGCGTCCAGCTAATTCCAATTCTAAGTCGAGGATGATCTATTCTTTCAAATAGTCATAGACAACTTCGCCAGGCCCGATGGTCATATCGCCGATATAATGTATGGCGCTGATGATGTGTTTGACCGGCAGGTCGGCTACCGGTGCCATGCAGTGCGGGAACAGTTGCAGAGACGCTGGTCCTGTCCAGGCTTCTTTTACCGTAACATTGATGAGATGGTATTTCACCAGTTGGCATATTTTCGCGGTGCAATCAACATCAGGAATAATCTTAAGCAGGAAGTTCGGCGTGACGCTCACCGCTTCGCGTAGCGGCTCATTACCCAGTTGCTGCCATTTGTAAGCCATCGTGGCGCGGGCTACTTCCAGCTCGCCGTATTTCAGCACCCCGATGTAGCAGTCCTTGCTGATTTGATCCACACGCATTTCCGGTTGCGCATATTTTTTTGGGAATCCCCATATCTCCCTGCCGCCGACGATAGGCAACAAGTCGTCAAGGTACATGGAATGAATGTAATTGCCGGATTTACCGTTGAATTTTACCGGGATAACCTGCCCTGACTCGCTATAGGAACCAAACCCGTCCGAATCCGGCATTCTGATGAACTCATATTTGACAACCGGTTTTTCCACTTCGAGGGGTTCGGGGACGACGGCCCGTAAAGCATCCATATCCGTTTCGTAGTCAATGATCAGGTACTCACGGTTGCGAAACTGGTATGGTCCGGTTGCAAAAGACGGGCTGGTAATGGGCATAGCGAAACCGTTCTTTACTTCGTGAATCTTCATACATCCTCCTTTTCCATTGATAAGGACTTTGCCGGAAATCGTCTAAAGCCCAATACACAAGTATTTAATATTCAGGTACTCATTGATGCCATATTTCGATCCTTCCCGCCCGAAACCGGATTCCTTGATTCCGCCGAAGGGGGCAACCTCGGTTGAAATCAGGCCGGTATTGACGCCGACTATACCGTATTGCAACGCCTCGGCGACCCGGAATATCCGCCCTACGTCACGGCTGTAGAAATACGCAGCCAATCCGAACTCCGTTGCATTGGCCAGTTGTACTGCCTCCTCATCATTCCGGAACCGGAACAAGGGCGCTACTGGTCCAAATGTCTCCTCCCGGGCAACCATCATCTCCGCAGTCGCATTCGTCAGCACAGTCGGCTCATAAAACGTCCGGCCCAGGGCATGACGCTGACCGCCCGTCAATACCTTCGCTCCCTTTGCTATTGCGTCCTCGACATGCCGCTCAACCTTTGCCAGTGCTGCCTCGTCAATCAACGGTCCCTGCGTTATGCCCGGCTCCAGACCGTTGCCAACCTTGAGCTGCCCGTGCACAGACCCGGTCAAACGGGCCGCAAATTCCTCGTAAATCCTGTCATGGACCAGAAAGCGGTTTGCGGCTACACAGACTTGGCCGGTGTTGCGATACTTGGAAATCATCGCCCCTGCCACCGCTGCCTCAAGATCAGCGTCTTCAAATACGATAAAAGGTGCATTGCCGCCCAGTTCCAGCGACAGTCGCTTGAGTGTGCCGGCGCAGCGCTGCATCAAATATTTACCGGTGCGTGTGGACCCCGTAAAGCTGAGCTTGCGCACCAGGGGATGATCCAGAATCTCATCGCCGATGACTTGGGCCGGACCGGTCACGATGTTCAGGACACCAGCGGGCAAGCCCGCCCGTTCCGCCAACGCGGCAAGGGCCAACGCCGAAAAGGGAGTTTGTGGGGCCGGTTTGATAACCATCGTACACCCTGCCGCCAGTGCTGCCCCGGCTTTGCGGGTGATCATCGCTACCGGAAAATTCCATGGGGTGATTGCGGCGCACACGCCGACCGGCTCTTTCACTGCCAGCACCCTCTTATCGGTTTGATGGGGAGGAATCACCTCGCCATATGCCCGCTTACCTTCCTCGGCAAACCATTCAAGGAAACTTGCCCCGTAAGCAATTTCACCCCGTGCCTCAGCCAATGGCTTGCCCTGTTCCAGGGTCATCAGTGCCGCCAGATCCTCCTGATTCTCCATAAGCAGAGTAAACCAGCGCCGCAGAATGATTGCCCGTGCCTGAGCGGTCAGCGCCCGCCAACCGGGCAACGCCGCATCTGCCGCTTCAATCGCGCGGCGCGTTTCTCCTGCGCCCAGTTCCGGAACCTGACCCAACCGCTCGCCGGTTGCCGGATTTGCAATAATCGAGACCCCCTCATGATCAGCATCGATCCATGCGCCATCTACATAACATTGTTGTCGGAACAAAGTACTATCGCGCAAATTCATTTGACCCTCCTCATGAACCGTTCGCAATTAACCACAATATAGGAATTTTCAGGATATGGTGTCAATGATATTTGATTGAAAGTATCTTCTCTCTTTATGCCCGGTCTTATCAAAAGTTTTTTTCATACTTCTCTATATCTTCTGGTCGGCCAACGGCTTGTTCGTAAATACTCATCTGCGGTGTCCTGCTGCGCCTGCGCCCTTCACCGTATCACGATACGCCTACGGTCAGCAATGCTCACAGTCCATCCCCATCTAAGCATCCACTCCAAGCCGTCGTCCACCCACACCAGTGATCATACGCTTTTACCATGCGAATGATCACTGGTAAAATAAGGCATCACTGTGTGTGTTTTGAGTGCGTAAAAAACCCTGTGAAAAATGCCAAAAAATGCCTAATATTATCAGCATGTTGGGGGATAGAAAAACCATGAGGGAAAAACAATTGTTTTTTACGCAGTATCATTGACATATTTGCCAGTTATGGTGGAAAAATATGGTGCCCATAATGGCGGGTTTAACCCCGCCCTTGCATCCGATTTGTGTTTATTTGCTGGTGTGGTGCTTTTATTTTTGTCTTTACTTGGTTTATTTAGTAGCCGGGCCATTTTGTATAATTTTTGCTTTCCTACCATCATCGTCGCACAACCAAATGCCGGTGTCGAGCCGAAAAATTCGCATGGGGTATGCCCAGCCCAGAGAACTTCTATCGGTAGCGGCAAAGTACATTACGATATGGCCGCTAGAGTTCTTAAATTGGCCAGCATACACTTCATTGTCAAAACAAGTGTTTTTTACAAGCTCAGGTGAAGGAGGAACGGAGCCTTTGTATGGCTCGGCAAGCAGTAGGACTGGCACCAATCCAATAAAGATGAAACAAAATAAAACGAACGACCATATTCTTTTCAAATTTATACCTCCAATAAATTTAGTTAATTGATAACCGATATTCTTGTTTATTACCACTTGGATCACCTACTTTTCAAGAAGAATCATAAAATAGATGAATTGCCGGAACCCTTATTATCTTGCAGAGAATAAAACATTAGTTTTTCCCGCACCATTTTACTGTCATGTAAGTACCTGATATTAGGCTATTTTCACAATCGGTATTTGATAGGGTTTTTCCCTCACCAAACCTGACCTTTTTCAATAACGACAAGCATCAAAGTGCATATGTGGGCTCTAAATCAGGCCGTTTCTTTGACGAGGTTAATTCCGCAGCGCAGAAAGGATGAATGCCTGTTTCTTGCTCGACTGTGCGAAGAGCCTCGGTCGAAACAAAGCCGCCGTGCCGGAAGCCGTGGATGTTTTTGTCATCTTCAATGGTCCTCATGAAAAATAGCGTCCAGGTCGCGCGCGCCATGCAGGACGCGAACAATCTCTATGCCCTTCGGTATGGCGATGACATACCGGTCTACCGGAAAGCTTCGCAGTCCTGACCCCAGCTCTTCACGCGCCCGACCCATGTTGGGCCGTTGCGCAAGCGCACGTATTTTCCGGTCAAGAAGATCGATAAAAGCATCCGCCCTTGCTTCGCTATCGTCTGCAATATAGTCCCAGACTTCGGCAAGGTCCTTTATGGCTCGCGGACGCTGAATGATTGAGGGCATATTTATTACTCCTTGCTGACGTTTCTCGCTGCCCTTCTCTTGGGACCTTCCTGCTTGATCTCTTTAGGATTCCAGGGTGTCGGCTCGCCGCTACTGAGCCCATCTCGAATGTCCTGCCGCAATTGTTCCAGTTTAATCGCACGGACATGGTCTTGTTCTTCCATGAGGCGTAATGCCTCCCGTATAACCTCGCTTGCAGAGGCATAGCCACCTGAAGCCAACTTTTGTTTGACTATATCCTCAAGGTGAGGGGTTAGATTGATGTTCATTGTCATGGTGACAACCTCCGGATTCTATCATAGTCTTTGTTACATTATAGCTATTTTATCACATATTGCCAATTATTGCCAATTTCAGATGTGTATGTCGTTCGGCAAACAGGCCATTTCTGCAATGAGGTTAATCCCGCAGATAGTATTGATTGCTACCTGATACGTTTTTATCGTGAAAAATCAGCTTT
>PNOM01000106.1 GCA_013824835.1 Syntrophus sp. (in: bacteria)
GGAGTATATCTTTCTCAACGATGCATCAGCTATCTCTCGCATGATCATATTGGATTCGACTGTATCGCTCAACGGTCTGTCAAATCCCCCGTCGAGGATTTCTGATTCGTTCTCGATGAACGAGGCTGCAAGTTGGAAGATTAAGCTATTAATTGCCTTTGCCCGAAGATACCCTATCTTTTGCCTTTCGTCGATAATCTTATCAAGACTGTCGAACCGCGTGTTACCAGACGGAGTTTCACATATTGCTGTCAGCAGTTTTGATGTTTCCATGTATGATACCAGTCCGTGTTTATATCCGTCTTCGAAATCCATAATGCCGTAGCAAACGTCATCTGCGGCCTCTGTTAGGAATGCTAATGGGCGATACCATTTTCCTCCCCCATCTTTTGTCGGAATTCCAAGCTCTCCAGCAATCTCGGAAAAAGTCGCCACATCACACTGAAACAAACCCGCTTTCTTTTCGCTGGCAGATGTTTTCTGACCTTCACTGCTGGCACATCTTGGATATTTTGCAAACGCAGCTATGGCAGGATACGTTAGACCATGGCCCCCAGTGACGTTCGTCAAGTTAAAAGATGCATTGACGCTGGCGCTGTGTCACCTATTGGTATATCCGGTCTTTTGTCTCAGTGGAGTGGTCGTCCCTCATGGCTTCGGTGCAGGGGGGCTCGTCCATTGTGCCTCAACCTCATCCTACATCTTGCTTGTCAACATGCTATCAAAGGCGGATAGGAAGAGTCAAGGGGAAACAAAAAAGGTTATGCACAGAAGATGGGGTAATGGTCCCGCATAGCAGAGATACAACTTGGGAAGCTTCGAAACTACGGGCGGGTGGGGAGGACATATTTCAATTTAGGGGGAGAGCCTGAATACCTTATAATTCATCAAGAAAACAGGGCTGATTTAAGGGTTTTGCAAGAGGCTTAGATGAAAACCATTGTTTCAGGACAGAAGGTTTTGGACGGGAAATGATGGTTCTCGGGGAAAATAGGTCAAAGACTGTGGCAGGAATATTCAAGAGAATTGTGGCAGATTTGAGAGAAGTTTCCAGTGCAGTCCGAACCCTTATGCGGGGTTTCCCCGTAATGTTATTCCAGCAGAATCGCATCCAGACCGAGCAATTCTGCTGATTTTAACAATCCTTGATCGGCTGTCACAAGTGTCAATTCTTCTGAAGATGCTATTGCAAGATGAAGTGCGTCGAGGGATTTCAGGGGAGTATTGAACAAGCCGATCCAATCTCTTGCAAGCCTGTAGTGACCTATTCCCACTGGTATGTTTACATAGTAATTGCCGTTTATATGGGCAAGAAATTTCCCGACAATTCGGTTGCCATCAGTGTGATTCAAATTTCCTTCACGTATTTTTCTTGATACCGCAGAAAAGAGTTCAATTTCTGTAAGAGTGCTGATTGTCGGCCTTTTATGTGCAGCAAGAAAAGATTCGACCTTTTCACTTAACGGTTCAGGACAATAGTAGGCAGCAATAACACTTGTATCGATATAATACATCAATAACGTTCCTCACTTCTCAGAGTTATCACCGTTTCGCTTAAAGGTTCATTGGTGGCCTTAATGGATGCACGAAACTTCTTTAAACTGGGCAACCGTTTTCCCTCATTATGAGGAGATACAAGCCGCGCAACCTCTTTCCCTCTTCTGAGAATTATCACCTCTTCCCCATCCTGAACACGATTCAGCAAAGAGCTTATCTTGTCCCTCGCATTTTTAACGTTTATTTCCATGGCAGTGCCTCCATCTGATGATTTACACATAAAGTGTACACATTATAATAATATATGTCCACCAGTTAATAAAAACAATGTTTTAAACGAAGTCGACAAAGGACATGTTTTTGTTATTACTGGAAAGGTTATCATTCCAATTCGCAATCAAGTCATTGCGAGGAGCGTAGTGACGCGGCAATCTAAGTCATTGAGATTGCTTCGCTTCGCTCGCAATGACAGAAAAGATTAGTGTCATCTTGAATGCGAAATGAACCTCTCCGCCGCAAGCAGCGGGGTATCTAAAAACATTGTACTCAGCAATTACATGCGCCCCAAGGGGCGGGGAACTGACCCCGCAGTGATTAGAATCAGCCGGGCAGGGGATATTCCTCCTCAAATTCGAATAATTCAAATCCTATGCCCCCAGGACCGACAAAATAGATTAACCGGAGCAGACCCAACTCGGTAGGCGCAAAACCCGCTTCGGGAAATTGCTCTGAAACGACATATCCGTGGGCTTTAAGCTTCTGTTGCCAAGCCGGTACGTCCGTTACCCTCAAACATATATGAGGGACCCCGACCACATGGCCCGTTGGGTGAACTGGGAAATCGGGGCGCGGCAGAACCTTTGGTTCCGTCAGCAGTTCCAGCACCTGCCGATCGCCTGCATGAATAAGGGCTCGCTCCCCTGGTCCGATACTGCCCCGTGGACCCCGTGTTAACAAGCGAAATCCCATGATATCAATGAAAAAAGAGATTGCTTCATCAATGTTATCGACCCACATACCCACATGATGGATATTGATGCATTTCATTTTGGTTTCCTCCATTAAATAACCCCTTTATTCTTTCAGATTTTGTTATCAGCAACCAGGCCGACCATCTCTATTTTATCTTTTTTCGGCGCTTGCTTCACTAAATATTCCAATCTCATGGCCTCCGACTTGCTCATCATAGGTGATTTAGCCACAAGTCTGAAAGGCAGATGAGCCCTTACATACCTGCTCCCTTTTCCGGATTTATGGGCCTCAAGCCGCTTTTCAAGATTGTTGGTGACACCGCAGTACATTGCGCTGTTGCTGCATCGCAGGATATATACAAGCCAGTTATTCATTTATAATTTTGTTCCTTCAGTTATTCGGCCAGCATTCCCTTCAGAATACACCTTACCATACCAACTCTTATTTGGTTTGACAATAAATGCTTGTGAGAATAATATTTTAAAATAATTGTATGGGGTAGTTTTATTATTAGCTTAAATGGAATAGACGATGCAGTTGTTAACTTTAAGGAGATGAGCCTATGTCTGACCATGCCCGTGCGGACAAGCAGATTTTGGTAGCAGTTTTCGGTATCGCTTCATCATTGCTTATTGGAATAATTCTTGGCCTCAACAATGTCTATACCGGCATTGCCATATACTCCTGGACTTTCTGGATTATTGTGCCCTATGGCGCATTTTTTGCCGGACTTGTCGGGGCGAGCGGCTATTATGCGGGGGCAATGCTGTTTCGGCAAAAACCGGCGGGCGGGGTCTTGTTCAACGTAGTAGCTGCATCAATCTGTACATTTCTTGTTGTCCACTTCATTCCCTACTATCTGATTGAGGTTGAAGGCACAAGGGTCAAAGACGCCATCTCCTTTTGGCGATATCTTGATTTTAGTTACACACAGACTTCTTTAGACAATACTTCCTTCAAGCTGGAAAGGCTGGCAAGGGGCCACATCTCTGATGGCGAGTTGGGCTTTCTGGGCTACATTTGCGCTGCCCTGCAATTGATCGGTTTTACTGCGGGCGGCTGGGGCATTTTTATTGCCCTGTCCCGAAACCCTTTCTGCGATAAATGCTCTGTATACTTAAAAAAGGCAGATCAACAGGACCGCTATTGGCTCGAACGCGCGTCTCTCGACAAAGACATGGGAAAATTCTCTGCACTGCTTGAGGGCCAGAAGCCAAGCGAAGCCGTTCGGTTCCATAACGAGGAGATGGGTATTGCTCAGGAAGACACCAAACCCTTACAGACAAGGCCAAACTCAACCGTCGACGACAAAACCAGCACCCAAAGAAAGGCTTTTCGGACAAGACTAATCACGAGTGTATGCCCGGGCTGCGGCTTAAACCACTTAGAATTTGTTATTTCAAAACAGGGTGATGGCGATAAAGACACCTGGAAAGATATCAGCGAGAGTAGCATAACTTTGTTTACGCAGGAGCAGCTTTTGCCAGGGTCTAAATTAGACCAATAACGGGGAAGAGCGTACCTCTTAAAAAATACTGGTCTTACGGGTAAAAAAAGGCTGGGTATCGCCCCACCCTTTTGTATATGTTGGATATACTACTTCGCGGGTGTTGCCGGAGCCGGAACTGCTTCCGCCGGTTTTATTTCTGTCGTCGCTTTCTTATGGTACAATAAGTGTAGCAGGTCAAGGGAATACAGATTTAAGGGATCCGCTAAGGCGACAGGCTTGGAGGGCTATTTTTATAGAGAGAAGAGTTTACTTTTGGAACGGAGGTTACAATGGGTCGGATAATAGCAAGTATAGTAGCGGTAATCATTGGTATTATGGCAGTGAGCGTTTCCCATGGACAACAAACGCTTAATCCGCCGGGTCTTGATGCCCATGTTTCCCGTTTCCTCAATAATACCAGGGGTTCCTGGAATTATTTAAATGTACCCTATGAAGACGGAAAAATCCTCTACGACCTTGTCCTTAAGGGCAACTTTAAGCATATCCTGGAGATAGGCACCTCAACAGGCCACTCGACAATCTGGCTGGCTTGGGCTGCTGCCAGGACCGGCGGCAGGGTAACAACCATCGAGATCGACAAGGAGCGGCACGAGGCCGCGCTGGAGAATTTCAAGAAGGCCGGAGTTGCTCAGTACATCGATGCCCGTCTTGGCGACGCACATGACCTTGTGCCTGCCATGAAAGGCCCTTTTGACTTTGTCTTTTGTGACGCCGATAAAGACTGGTATATTAAGTACTTTCGAGATTTGAGAGGGAAGATAAACCTCAATGGGTGTTTTACCGCCCACAATGTCCTGGGCTGGAATTCTGATGGAAAAAGGTTCGTTGAATATATAAAGCGGGATTCGAAGTTTACAACATATATTGAACAGGGTAGCGGAGAGGGGATCTCCGTAAGCTGCAGGATTACGAAGTAAACTGATTGGACTCACGGGAGAGAAATGTCTTGTATCCCCTCTACACATTTGTATACTGTATAGAAACATACAACACAAATAACAAGCAGGATGGTGCCCCATGAAAGTAAAAACAGTTTTATCAGCGATGACAAGGTAATCAGTGAATAGAGAGATGATATTTTTTAAGGGCAACATGCTTCAGAACCCGTAGACGGAGGTTAATGGTGGAGTCTCTGATAATTTCTTTAATTGCTTTTGTCTGCATCTTTGGTGGCGCGTTACTTGGCATGCTGCTCGGTAACCTTTTGCCTGAACATCATGTGAGCGATGATTCAAAGGATGTCGTGAAGCTGGGAGCTGGTATAATTGCGACGCTGGCGGCCCTTGTCCTTGGCCTGCTGATCTCCTCGGCAAAGGGAACCTACGATATCATGAGTAACGAACTCAAGCAGACTGCCTCGAAGATTGTCCTTATCGACCGCGTTATGGCCAATTACGGGCCGGAAACAAAGGAAACCCGGGATCTTCTTCGCTACTATGTCGCTGCCAATATCAAGAGAATATGGTCAGAAGAAAAAAATATTGTCACAAAGGTCCACGTGGGAGGGAATGGGGTCGAAAACATTCAAAACAAACTGCTGCAACTGTCTCCAAAGAACGATGCCCAGCGCTGGCATCAGTCACGGGCACTGCAACTCAGCGACAACATCGCCGAAGCTCGCTGGCACCTCATCGAGCAGCTCGGGCAGAGCTCGCTCCCGATGCCGTTCCTCGTAATACTGGTCTTATGGCTCACCCTTATCTTTGCCAGCTTTGGCCTGTTCTCCCCTCGAAATACAACGGTAATTGCTGTTTTGCTTCTCTGCGCGTTATCTCTATCGGGATCACTCTTTTTGATCCAGGAGCTGGACCGTCCATTCCAGGGGCTGATAAAGATCTCAAGCACTCCACTCCGCAATGCCCTGGTACATCTTGGCAAGTAGATCATAGTTTACTCGCCGGAGCAATAATAATTAAAAAACATTTTAGTTTTATGGGCAAACTGTCGATATATAGTGTAAGATTAGTGCTTAAAATGGATTTGTACGGATAATTCGATCAGTAAGGGCAGGACTATGAAAACCTCTCGTAAAAATAGCAATAATTCGCCACTTGGAAATGAGAGAAAAATCGTACAGGAACTCCTGAAAGAAAACAACAAAACCTCACATCTTTTTTCGGAAGGTGTTAATATAAAACCGGTTACCATCATTATTCTATGCGACAGTTCGATCCCTTTTGATGAAAATATACTTAAGGCAACACCGCATATTGCGCTCCCCGTGGAAGATGATCTCCTCCAGAAGGTCAGCGAGCTCCACGAAGAGAATATCAAACTACGGTCCCTCTCTTTGTTGGATGACCTTATGGGTCTCTTTAACAGCCGGTTTTTTTGGATGCAACTGGAAACCGAAATGTCGAGAACAAAACGGACAGGCCACTCCTGTTCCCTTATGATGATCGACATTGATAATTTTAAGGTTCTTAATGATACCCTGGGACATCTCGAAGGGGACAGGTTCCTCGTGGAATTCGGCAAAATCATGCATGATAGCGCCAGGCCGACGGATTTAATATACCGCTATGGAGGGGATGAATTCGCCCTTATCATGCCGCAGATATTGCAATGTATAAGGCAAAAAAGGGAGGAAAGAACCGAATCTGCATTGATGAAAAATGGGAAAAAACTATTCCACAGGACAATGAATTAAGCTTTGATGAGAAAGAAGCCCTATTAATAACCTATGAATAACAAAAACTCCCGGAGGAAAGACTCGTGTCAGACAAAGGCCCGGTAATTATATCCATAGCCAGCGGAAAAGGCGGGGTGGGAAAGACCTGCATCACCATAAATCTTGCGGCGTCCTTAGCGGAAAAGGGCAAAAAGGTTCTGGTTATTGACTGTGATCTTGGACTGGCAAACATCGATATTATGCTGGGGATAAATCCGAAAAGCAATCTGAAAGATATCATCTTTAAAGATGCTGATGTTCGGGATGTATTAATTCGGACAAAAGCAGGGTTTGATTTTATCCCTGCAAGTTCCGGCGCCAGAGAAATGAACCAGCTCCTTAATGAAGATATTGAAAAACTGAAGACACTCATAGCCCGTATGTCTCAAGGGTACGATTACGTTTTTCTCGATATTGGCGCAGGCATTTCCGATACAGTGCTTCACTTCAATCTTCTTGCATCCCGTAACTTCATTATTGTGAGCAGGGATCTGACCAGTATCACCGATGCCTATGCCACGATGAAAATGGTTTATCAGATGTTCGGCAAGCAGACTTTTGATATTATTGTAAATTCTGTCCGCGATGACGCAGATGGTCTCAAGGTCTTCAATCATATCGATTCCATATGCCGGAAATTCCTTAACTTTTCCCTCCATCATCTCGGCAGTATACCCTTTGATGAGGTCGTCCCCCGTTCGATTATGAAACAAACCGTACTCGTTCACCTTTTCCCTGAATCATCGGCTGCTGTCAAGATACACCAGATCGCCGGTAACATTTCCCCTTAATCCAGATAAGTCATCAGAGCATAGTGTCGGGTCTTCCTAAGCAAAGAAGGGGTGATAAAATCGGAATAATCCCTATTTCGTCATACCGGCAAAAGCCGGTATCCAGTAATTTCGTGCTGTTATAACACCTCTGGACTCCGGTTTTCACCGGAGTGACGGCCAAAACAGATTGTTTCACAGGTTCAAACCGTCGTGAGGCTTTGTAGATGAGCGCCTACGCCTTTTTTTCGATAATCTTGTGGAGAACGACTACGGAACCGCGGCCTTCTTCGAGACCTCCTGCGGTAACCTCAAGAGAAATGGGAGTGCCGTCCTTCTTTCTACCTGTCGCCATGCTGATATGAAACCCTTCGCGTTCTTCCAGAATCTTGCATACCTCAGGCTCATACTCCGGGGCAAGCTTATGCTCCACATAGAGGAAGCTTGCTTTCCGGCCGATCACTTCTTCCTTCTCATAGTCAAACATAACCTTGACGAATGAATTGCACGCAAGGATCTCCTGATCCGGACCAAGAATTAGATTCACCTGGGGGATAATGCTTTCGATCACCCGTTCCAACTCGTTTTCTCTCCGTTGGGCACTCCTCCAGCGCCGGTATGTCATCCAAAGAAGTCCTGCAAGAAGGAGGAAGATGAAGTTCGCGAGAAATTCCACCGTAGCTGACCCCCCGTATTTACGGGAAAAATCATAGATAACCTCGATAAAATGAAAAGAAAAACTCAACTGCGCATATATAATTGCGATGATGGAGATGATAACGATGTCCAATGATTCCGTGTGCTTCCTACCTTTCGGTTTCATGCAACCTCCTTTCCGTGAAGTCTTCTATACATAATATTTGCTCCCTTGTTTTTTCTCTCTTCCATCATATTATTCTCCAAATACTTGGATTATTCAAGCCTGAACCCCTTCTCCCGAAACAATTTAATGCACACATTCACCACCTCAG
>PNOM01000107.1 GCA_013824835.1 Syntrophus sp. (in: bacteria)
GGATAAATACACGGCCATGCCCGGCCCCCTCCATGACCTTGATTTTTTCAATGTATATCCCGTGTAAGGGGCTGGCTGCTTTGGCTCATTTGTAATTAAGCACACTGAAAACCTACGTTCCCGACCGTAGGTGCGTTGTCATGCCCCGCATCCATCCCCTTTCACGGAGTTATTTACTTGTTTACGGTCGTCCCCTACTCCCCTAAACCGACCATTGCGCGGTGATCGCCCGTTGCTCGCCAAGAGCATATATGGTCACTTCTTGGGTCCATACATCGCCGACAATAGTGAGAGGAATACGTCACGGTCCACGCTTGTATCTATGGTAAAGTCACCATGGATGGCAGCCCTCCAGAAATTAGTGTTGGGATGCCTATTAACTATGGTCCCAATTGTCTGAGAGAGTTTGCTTTTGTCTTTCTTTGTAAAATATATGGATGGGCCACCTTGCTCCATTGCGTATTCATGGAGGTGGATGACCGTGCCTTTTCTACTTATTATTCGGCCATCTGGATAAAATTGCATATTGTCATAACGCAAAAAACCATACCTCTCAATATAGGCAACATAGGCGTTGAAGCGCTGCACGAACGTGCTTTTCGCAATGTAATCGAGGCCCTTTTGAAATGCGTATATCTTGTTTGAAGAGAACTGAGATAAGAACTTGACTGATCCGGCCTTTGTAGAGATTGTTTCTCCAGAAACTAGAGTGAGGATAATTCCGATATTTTCACCGGATATCGCCGATGTGTACATCGGCCCCCAAGTCTGTCGTGAATGCGAAGATTTTATATGAGCGATGCCTCTGAAGGGGTAGTTCTTACCCTCAAACACAAAATGGTTCTGATACACGCTTATTTTTCCCATAATGTATGGAGAATCATTTGTCGGGCAATCGCTTAATGGGCGGCGGATGGAATCCATCGGCGCTGCGGGTTCTTTGATGTTTTCAGGGCTACACCATTCGCCACAGTGCTTGCACTTGATTGCATCTTCTTGGATTTCTTCGGCACAAAACGGACACTTTTTCATATGGCTATCTCCAGTGTTACGTAAAGGCTAACAAAAAGCTGAGCCAGAGGCAACGCTTCTTGTTGCCGATTGGCTCCAGCGACTGGTTATGAAATCCGGCTGGCACTATACCCTTAAATCGATCTTCCATGCGTTTATTCACTCTTAAGATCGATCCCCCAATCCAGTAACCGTGATTCAACATAGTTCCTAAGAAGGGTGTATCTGAATCCCAGTTTAGAGTTCCTATCTTCTTTATGTTTAATTGATTCTTGGATGATGAAATTGTACGCAGTACGAACTAGGGCAGCATGCTCCTGGAACGTGGATCTAATATCAGTTCCCAGCCAATCAAGAAAGGTGCATCCATCGTCGTCGACCGCGAGCAGCCCCAATGATCTAGTGGCACTGCTGGAATGTGCCGTTTCCTCTGCCGTAACCGCCTTCTGTCCGGCAACCATCTGGAGATAACGGACAAGTTCCTCACCAATAACAATTCTTGGGTACTGAGCTACTTTGCTTTCTAATCTGTATGCCCGGGCGAGCGCTGGGCCATACACTTCTCCTTCCTCTATGTCCATTGCAAGACCAAGTTCAATTCCGCCCCGAATTGTCCAAGAGTGTACCAGACAAGAGAGGAACGTCATGGCAGTTGCAGCCAAGACCCTATAGATAGCATGACACTGGAATTTTCCCATGTCGTTGCGAAGAGGAATGTGGACTATCAGTGAATCAGAGAAATGCCGATAGAAGACCGGAGTACTTCTAAACTGTTTCAAGAGTTCTTGCTCCAACGGTGGAAATGCTGTTTCATCCAGACCCCCTTCAATGAATGGCGTGATGCTCGTCCTGAAGAAACTTTGTAGGCCATAGAGCGGCCTGTAAAGTTCGGCCACTTTTTGCTTGAAGACAGCCACTTCCCCTTGATTTTCAACGTTAGGCAATACGGTCATTTTGCGGAGCACATCCTGCTGACCGAGCAAGTCCAAAAAGGCCACTACATACCAAGCCATATGTTTCGGTTCCTGGTTCTTCGGGTCTTCTGCTGTCTTGGTATCCTGGTTCATGTTACATTTCCTAATTCACGGCTCGTCATTGTCATTCCCTATTTCATAACAAATAAGTATACAGAATTCTTTCGAAACATCAAAATATCGAAGACTCCCCGCCCGTAGATTCATTGTCCTTTATATCAAGTTAATTTTCAAGCAGAAATAAAAGATTACCGAATGCGGTTTGAAATATTGTATGTTTTAAAAATGTTACAGAGGCTCGCTTTCAGGAAGGGAACATCCATCGAATCAAGATAAAAACTATCCCAGGAGGTGGGTGGGGGTTACTGGCTCGTGCATTGCTGAGGGCGATCGTATAGCTCGCACGGCGAGCGAGAGGGGGAGGCTCGCACGGCTGTGCCGGGTGAGGGGGCGACGCAAGCCCCATTAGTTGAAAGCTCCCTTTATCTTTCGGCAAGGTTGAGAGCCCACTTAATCTGTAGGGGGATGGGGGGGCATTTGCCGGAAGAGAAAGGGACTGCTTTTCTTTATACGAAGCTGGCACGAGTCAGTAACCTCCGCCCGCCTCCTGTCCCCCACCTTCGGATACTCTGCTCGCATTTTTACCTTCACTCACAGTTCTTTATCAATCTTTTGCCTTCAACAGGGTAACTTTAAAGTCTTCTCCTTCTTCAATTACCTTATATTCAATATCCTTTCTATTACCAAGAAGCCGCTTTATGTTTTCGAGGGAGGTTTGTGTATCCAACAGTATTTCCAGAGACTCAAAGGCAGGGTTTTCTATGGCCTGTTTTGTTTCCAGAACAGGCTGGGGGCATGAGAGCCCTCTCAGATCAAGTATTTTTCTATTCATATCTCCTCCTATGCGATCCTTTTTCTCATAAACATACCGGTTGCGAGGCAGAAGAGGAGCCCCACTATTACTGCCCAGGCACTCCATGGTCCTATTCCTGCCGAAGAGGCGGCAACAGCAAAGTTGTGGGCGAAACCGGCCCCTGTGATCATGCCAATAACAAAGACCCCTGCGTCAATATCACCTTCTCCTGAGAGAAAAAGCTGTCTCCCCGGACACCCACCTGCGAGGGCATAGGAAAGGCCGGAAAGGACCATCCCGAGAAAATTCCATAGATAATTTGTGTGGGCAATGGGCTGACCCTCAAAACCGGGGCGAAACTGGCCCAGTATGAGATTGGAAATAAAGGCAAATACGAGGAGACTGATAACGCCGCTCGCGAGATGGAAGTCCTTCATGAGGATCACGTCCCTTATGGCGCCCACTGTGCAAAACCTGGTCCTCTGTGCAAAAATGCCTATGAGAAAGGCCGCGCACACAGAGAAGATAATAGGGGCGTGCTGAGAACCCGGCCCTTTCTCGCTGAAAAATGGCGCCCCCGTGGTCAGAGAGGGCTTGACAAGAAGAAGGAGAAGAAGGCCGAACATCATAAGAGGCATAATTAGCCCGGCAAGTTTGTAGGCAGGATAGCTCCTGCCGAGGGTATATCCTCTCTTAATGAATTGGATGCCTATATAAATGCCGATAATGATCCCCAGTATACCGATAATGGCATTCCAGTCGCCGCCGGCAAGACGGAGAATTGCCCTCCATGGGCATCCGAGGAATACAAGGGCACCGAACATGGCAAAAAAGCCAAGAAGGAACCTGACGAGGGGGAGCGACCCTCCGCGGGGCTTGAATTCCCTGAACATAAGGCTCGAAACAAAAGAACCGATAACAAAGAAGAGTATTTCCGGGCGTATATACTGGACAACAGCTATCCTGTGGAAACCGAGGGCCCCGGCAATATCTCTTTCAAAGCAGGCAACACATATACCCATATTCGCGGGGTTACCGAATTTCTGAAGAAGGGTTGCAACAACGCCTATGAAAAGGCCGCACACAATAATCTTCCAATGATTTTTGATAAAATCCATTCCTGCACCCTCCCGTTTTAATTATTCTCTTAATATATTATGATATAATACTATTTGTAAAATAGATTTATTGAATATATAACGGAGTTTTATTTAAAAAAAGTATAGGATCTCACAATAAAATAGAAGCCGAAGAGGATCATAAAAAGGCTGCATGAGAAAAGCACTCCCTTCAGCACCTTCTGGTTTAAATACCGCCCGCCCAGATGAACGCTATAGGAGACAAAGCTGTACCATACGAGGTCAGAGGATATGTGCCCTATAAAGAAGGCAATGATCCCCGGTATGCCTGATTCCTTTGCAAACATAACATAGCCCATGCCGATAGTAACCCACCAGATAAACCAGTAGGGGTTGGAAATACTGATAATAATACCGGATACCACCGGATGGAGCCCGCCGGACGTTGCGCTCCCTGTGACGGAAATATTGTAGTTTTTCAATCCCTTTATGGTAGCCCAGCCCATATAGATGAGAACGATGCCTCCTCCAAGGGCAATAGCAGCCAGCAAGGTGCTGTTATTGAGAAGATTGCCGAGCCCAAGGACAATGAGGAAAAGAAGGGCAGCCTCGAGCACACCATGGCCTAAAGTAATCATGGGCCCCGCTATGCCGCCGCGCTTTGCCGACTCGTTTATTACGAGCGTCAGGAGCGGTCCTGGGGCCATTGCCCCTGTCAAACCCATAATAAATCCGATGGAAAGAAGCCCGAAAAGATTCATAGAACTGGGAGTGAGTCTATCAGAAACAACTTTTTCAATCAATGTAAAAGTAGCCTTGTTATTTTTTCCCCCTTGAGATAATATACTCAGAGAGGATATGAATCTATGCAGCTTGGCGTTCTCATTGTTGACGACGAAGAAGGAATAAGAAGATCCATTACAAGGCTCCTCAAAGATGAAGGCTATTTTGTTGAGTCTGCGAAGAATGGAGAAGAAGCCCTGCGTATTGTAAAGAGTAATCCTCACAATTTGGATATCATCATTTGCGACCTCATTATGCCGGGCATAGACGGAATAAGGACTATAGAAGAGATAAACCTGATCCATCAAGAGGTGACAAGGATTATCCTCACCGGTTACGGCACCCTTGAAGCCTCAATGAAGGCGATAGAAGCAGGAATAGACGGTTTTATCACAAAGCCTTTTCAGAACAAGGATATTATATGGAAAATAAAGGAATGCTATCTGAAAAGAAAACTGAAACAGTTTATAGCGCCTGATATATTCAACGAGCTCCTGAACACTTACTCTCCGGTTCAGCCGAAGGTCTCCCTCATTACAGTCCTTTTTTCTGACATCAGGGGCTTTACACGGCTCTGCACGGAAAAACCTCCTGATGAGCTTGCCTCCATGCTGAACAGACATTATTTTAATCCCATGAGCGAGATCATTATAAAACATAAAGGCATGGTAGACAAGTATATCGGCGACAGCATCATGGCCCTCTTCGGAGCCCCCGTTTTCCAGGAAAACCATGAGGAGAGGGCAGTCAGGTGTGCTATTGAGATGGTAGAGGCCCTTAAACCGGTTGACGGAAGCTTCCGTATGGGGATCGGTATAAACACAGGGTATGTGGTTACAGGCATCTTCGGTTCCACCAGCAAGAAGGAGTACACCGCCCTCGGCACGCCTGTCAATATTGCGGCGCGACTCCAGAAACTGGCAGCCCCGTGGGAAATCGTCATATCGGAAGAGACAAAGGCAGGGCTTGACCACACAATGTCTTTTAAACATTGCGGCTCCCTTTCCTTTATGTCTTCCTTGACGCCTGTGCCGTATTATAAATGGTTAAGAGATGGTTAGACTCAACGACATTGTAGAAGAAATTCTCAGATATAACCCGAATGCAGACATACCGATGGTGGAAAAGGCATACATCTTCTCTGCCAAGGCCCATAAAGGCCAGATAAGGCTTTCGGGAGAACCCTACCTGGTCCATCCCCTTGAGGTTGCCTACACCCTCACGAGAATGAACCTTGATGTACCGAGTGTGGTTTCCGGGCTTTTGCATGACACCATAGAGGACTCCTATGTTGACAAGAAGGAGATCGAGGATTACTTCGGGAAAGAAATCGCTGAGCTTGTTGATGGGGTAACAAAAATCAGCAAAATACAGTTGATGACCTCCGAGGATTCGAGGGTGGAAAATTATCGAAAGATGATCCTTGCAATGAGTAAGGATATACGGGTCATCCTCGTAAAGCTGGCAGACCGTTTTCACAACATGAAGACTCTCAATTTTCTCTCCCCTGTGAAGCAGAAGGAGATCGCCCGGGAGACCCTCGACATCTACGCCCCCCTTGCCCACAGGCTCGGCATTGAATGGTTGAAGGGCGAGCTGGAGGATGAGTCATTCAAATACCTTAAGCCCGACGAATTTAACGTTATAAAAGAGAAGATTGCACAGAAGAAAAAGGAACGGGAAGTTTATATAAATGAGGTAAAAGAGATCATAAAAAACAGGTTTGCCCAGTTCGAATTGGATGCAGACATATCCGGAAGGGCAAAAAGGCTTTACAGTATCTACAAGAAGATGGTGCTCGAAGGGGTAAATATCGATGATATTTATGATATAACCGCATTCAGGATCATGGTAGGGACAGTAAAAGAGTGCTATGAGGCGCTTGGGTACGTACACGCCTTTTTCAGACCCATTCCCGGAAAATTCAGCGATCATATTGCCCTTCCAAAGGCAAATATGTACCAGTCCCTCCACACAAAGGTCATGGGCCCTTATGGGGAGAAGATAGAGATTCAGATAAGAACCCACGAGATGCATAAAATTGCGGAGGAAGGGATTGCAGCACACTGGAAGTATAAGGAGGGAAAGGTCTTTGATGCAAAGGAAGACAGGATCTTTGCCTGGCTTCGAAGGGTCATCGAATGGCAGCATGAATTGAAAGACAACAGGGAGTTCATGGAGATATTCAAGATTGACCTTTTCCCTGATGAAGTGTATGTATTTACCCCGAAAGGAGACGTGCGGGAGCTCCCGAAGGGCGCAACACCTGTCGATTTTGCCTATGCGATCCATTCACAGTTGGGAAACAAGTGTGTAGGAGCAAAGGTAAACGGCAAGCTTGTCCCTCTCCGCTATATGCTGAAGAGCGGTGATACCGTTGACATCCAGACAAACCCTGCCCATAAACCAAGCAAGGATTGGCTGGGCTTTGTTGCCACATCAAAGGCAAAAACAAAGATCCGGCAATGGATAAGAACCGAACAGCGGGAGAGAAGCATCGAGCTTGGCAAAACCTTGATAGAGAAGGAGCTTGCAAAACACGACATCAGTTTTGCATCAATGCTAAAGTCCGGTGGCATCCTTAATATCGCCAAGGAACATAGCTTCGAGACAGAAGATGACCTCTTTGCCGGTGTCGGCTACGGCCTCTACACCGTGCTTCAGGTATTGAGCAAGGTCATCCCCGAAGTTGAGAAACCAAGCAAGATCAAGTCGATCATCAGCACCATTAAGGGGGCAAGGGATACATCCGTCAAGATCGAGGGCGTTGACGGTCTGGTGGTCAAACTTGCAAAATGTTGTAATCCCATCCCGGGGGACAGGATCATCGGATTTATCACAAGGGGCCGCGGATTAACCGTCCATGTAAACGAGTGCCCCAACGTCCACACCTTTGACGAGCAGAGAAAGATCAACGTTTCATGGGAACTTAAGAAAGACCTTACCTATCCTGTAAAACTGAAGATACTGGGGGATGACAGAAAAGGTCTTCTTTCCGAAATAAGCACCATAATGTCCTCAGCCAAGATAAACATCCTGAGCGCAAAAGCCATGTCAAATCCCGACAAATCTGCAGCCGGGATGTATGAGATCGAAATAACCCATATGTCTCAACTGCAGAAACTTATTAAATCTATACAGAAGATAAAGGGAATACGGTCGGTCGAAAGGATCAGGGGAACTGTTTAAAGGTACTTAAACTGCCTTCTGGAAATTACCCTTTTTGATACATTTCGTGCAGAGTCTTGTCCTCTTTGTTGTCCCATCCTTCACAATCCGGACGGTCTGCAAATTTGGAAGCCATTCCCTCTTTGTCTTGTTGTTTGCGTGACTTACGTTGCAGCCGTACTGTTTTCCCTTTCCGCACATTTCACATACTCTTGCCATAACTGCCTCCCTTTCCTGATAACTGAAGCATGAATTTTACCCATATCCATGCCGAATGTCAATGATTTTCAGAAGAAGTGTCAAGCCAAAGTAGAAATGTCCGGTTTTTACCAAAGTAGAAATGTCCGGTTTGATCTTTGCTTTTTCTTTCTGCTTCATTGTTCACTTCCTTGTCTCCGCCGCCGTCACAGGGG
>PNOM01000108.1 GCA_013824835.1 Syntrophus sp. (in: bacteria)
ACGAAGATAAAGAACGGGGGGTAATGCCCTCAATTATGGTGGAGTGAAAAAGCTTACATTCTCTTGGACGGCCCCTGGCATGGGGCGAAAACTCCATCTCCGCCACTCTGCTCCGCTCGTGTCTTCCGACGTACGGCAGTACGCCTCCAGCCTGACGATGCTCACAGAGCAACGAATCTGAAGCCTCCACTCCCGTGCCAGAGGCCACTCCATCCGGCAACAATAAGGTATCTTTAACACTGTGGTTGCCGGAATATACTACAAACTGAAGAACCTGCACAAAACAGAACCAGTGATGCCTTATTTTACCAATGATCATTCGCATGGTAAAAGCGTATGATCATTGGTGTGGACTTGGAGTGGAGTGCTTAGATGGGGATGGCCTGCGAGCATTGCTGACCGAAGGCCAACAATTGTGGGCACCCCCACCCATACCCTCCCCCCTCCGAGGGGGAGGGAAAAAGGGGGAGGGGGCAATAATTGCGTCGTAGGACACGGGCAGCAGGACGCCGCATATGAGCGCTCCCGAACAAGCCGTTGGCCGACCAAGAGATAAGAATAGAGAATAATTATGAGTTTTTTGACAGGATCGAAAATAGCTGAGGGGATACAGTGGGGATTGCAATCCTGTTTCGTATGGTTTAGAATCCGTACATATTCCATAAAAAACACCGTTTGTGAGCCCTGAAAAGTTGATGGCCAGGGAAGTTTATAAGGAGAACCACACATTTTATGACCGACGATACCACACACAGGCCTGAAAGGAAATCATCGATTGCGGCCTCCGGCCTCATATCTGGCGGCGCAGCCGGCGGACTTTCTCTATTTATTGCGGTAACCGCCAATTCAATCGCTCTTTGGGCCGACTGGGTCGCGACGATTCTTGATCTGTTTGCAGTATTTATTGCATGGTGGGGACTTAAAAAATCTGAAACGGGAAAGACTGATACCTACAATTATGGCTTCGGGCGCTTTGAGAGCCTGACAAGCATGGGCATGGCCGTGCTGATGGTGATTTCATTTTTCTCCATCACCGCAGCGGCTGTTGTACGTTTTCAGCACCCTGTTGCGGTTGAGGGCATGGGCGTGCTGATCGGGATTGTACTCCATGTGATTTTTGGCTTTATTAATGTGCGCCTGACACTACAGAGCCTGAGTCTTGAGATGCGCGCAAAATCCCCTTTGGTCACTGCCCAGCGCCGTGTCTTTACCATTAAGGCCAGCGCCAATATCCTGATGTTCTGTTCCCTCAGCATCTCATATTTTTTGCGCGACCACATATGGGCCAGTTATGCTGATCCTGTTGCCGCTACTGCCATTGCATGCACCTTGCTGGCCAGCGCAACGAAAATGTTTAAGTTTTCAGTTCGCGACCTCCTTGATTGTGCAGTAGAGGAACAATCTCAACTACTGATTATACGGGCCCTGACCATGCATTTCGATCAATATGAACAGATTCACGATATTAGAACGCGATGCGCAGGCAGCAAGGTTTATATAGAAATTTTTCTCGAATTCTCACCCGAACGCCAGCACGGCGCGGTGATGGACACCGTTAAATCCCTTCAGCAAGAGATTAAACGCCTCATAAACTGTGATGAAGTGCTGATTATCCCCCTGTAACCTGGCTCAATATTGCTTCCCATCATATAAAGAAAGGGCTGTGGATTCGACCCTCAAATCCACAGCCCCTCAAAAAACCTCTATATTATCTGATCACTTCCCTCTTAAGGCCTCCCAGCCTTTCAGTATCTGCAGCCCCATGTGGAGCTGGAAGTCATCTTCGTCTGCAGGCTTGCCTTCTTTAATCTTGCCGTTTCCGTCCTTACTCTCCGGAGTCATCTTCAGGTTCTTGTCCGGGGTCGTCTTATCCGGGACCGCAGGCTTCTCCGGAGTGGGCGTATTCTTTTCAAGGAGGTCCTTCTCCGTAAGAGGGGTAATCCTCTCCTTTCCCCTGGTAACGTTGCTATCAACAATAATATCAGGGGTTACACCTTCTCCCTGTATGGATCGGCCCTTGGGAGTATAGTATTTTGCAGTAGTGAGTCGTACGGCAGAACCGTCTCCCAAAGGAAAAATAGTTTGTACAGAGCCTTTCCCGAAAGTCTTCTTCCCCACGATAATGGCGCGTTTATAATCCTGCAGGGCGCCCGCCACTATCTCGGAAGCGCTTGCGCTTCCTTCGTTAACAAGCACCACAAGGGGACCCTTGTAATCATCCTTCTTGCGGGCATAAAAATTTATCCTCTTGTCTTCCTTTTTTCTTCCCTCAATGTAGACTATGAGCCCGTCATCAATAAATTTGTCGGAAACCTCAACGGCCTGTTCAAGAAGTCCGCCCGGATCGTTCCTCAGATCAAGAACAAGACCCTTCATGGGTTTATTCTTGCTCTGTTTTTCCAGTTCTTTAAGGGCATTATCAAGGTCCTTTGCCGTCTTCTCCTGAAACTGGGCTATCCTTATATAGCCGTAATTATCATCCAGCATCCGGAACTTTACACTCTTTACCTGGATAACATCTCTCACTACGCTATATTCTTTCGGCGCCTGAAAACCGTCTCTCCAGATAGTGAGTACAACCGGTTTCCCTTTGGCCCCCCGTATGATCTTTACCACATCCATAATGCTCATATTCTTTGACGGTTTCCCATCGATCCTGATGATCTGGTCCCCGGCCTTTATGCCTGCCTTGTATGCGGGGGTATCTTCAATAGGTGTTATTACTGTGGGAAAACCATCCTTGATGGTAATTTCAATACCGATGCCGCCAAACTCACCCTTTGTTTCCGTCTGCATATCCTTGTACATATCAGGGGGAAGAAAGGAGGAATGAGGATCAAGGGATTCGAGAATCCCCTTGATTGCCGAGTAGACAATCTCCCTGTCCTTGACCTCTTCCACATAGTTCTTTTTCACCAGATCAATAACATCGGAGAAGGTCTTCAGGTATTCGTATATCTCCTTGTCGTTGCCTCCCGGCAGGGTCTTTCTGCCCTGGGCGCCGAACATGAAACCGAGTATAAAGATACAAACGAACACCATGCTGAGAAATATCTTCGTCTTTTTGCTCATCTAATTTCCTCCTGAATATTCGATAATTATACTACAACAATACGCACAAACTTTCAATCCGATTGAGCAATTCCCGGTAAAAATGATTGTATATTGTTGTACCCCCGTGCTTCGCTCCGGACTTTGGCTAACTCGTCTTTGCAATAACCGTTTACGAAATTCTTTATTGTCATTGCAAGTGAAGTAAAGTAATTTCAAGCCCTTACAGATTTACCGAGAATTGCTATCCGATTTCACTCTGTGTTATTATTTGCACATGGAAAAGGTATTTGTGGCAATGAGCGGCGGCATGGACAGTTCCTTTGCTGCCTACCTCCTGAAGGAGCAGGGATATGATGTGGTAGGCATCACCTTTGAGCTTTTGCCGAAGTCCATAAAGAGCGTCAATAACCCGAAGACATGCTGTTCTCTTGAAACGGTCAACAGAGCCAGAAAGATTGCCCATGATCTCTCTATCCCCCATTATGTGATAAACCTCAGGGAAGAATTCGAACATCTTGTGATTGAGCGGTTCATCGAGGAGTACAAGGCAGGGAGGACACCCAACCCCTGTATGCTCTGCAACAAGCATATAAAATTCTCTGCCTTTATCAATAAGGCCATAGCCCTGGGGGCCGACAAAGTAGCAACAGGCCACTATGCAATCATAGAAGAAACCCCTGAGGGCCGGCAATTAAAAAAAGGCAGAGACAAAACTAAGGACCAGTCGTACTTCCTCTACCCTATAAAAAAGGATCTCTTAAAAAAGGTCCTTTTCCCCCTCGGAGAGACAACCAAGAAAGGGCTGAAAGAAAAAGCCCATCTGATACAGTGGGATTCAGAGCGGGTAAGGGAGAGTCAGGATATTTGCTTCATTCCGGAACAGGATTACAGGGGTTTTATCTCCGGTTTCGTTCCCATGAGAAAAGGACCTGCCTATCATGCGGATGGGAGGCTCCTCGGATACCATAATGGTATCCACCTTTATACCATAGGGCAGCGCAGGGGGATCGGCATTCCCTTTAAAGAGCCCCTCTATGTGGTAGAAATCAGGAGTGCAGAAAATACCCTGATCCTCGGGACAAAGGAACATATGAAAAACACGGGGCTCATTGCAGATGATCTGAATTTCTTCGATCTCGCCCCAGGAGGCGCGTCCGGCAGGGTTCGCTACAGGCAGACCGAGGTACCCTGCGCCTATCAGGTCTCAGGGGATACCCTGGATGTCTGGTTTGAGGAGCCCCTCTATGCGATTACCCCCGGCCAGTCTGTTGTCCTTTACCGTGAAGACAGGGTAATAGGTGGTGGAATCATAAAGAGTGCGGTGGGACAAAACCCCTTAAGAGATACTCATTTAATTGATCATCCCTTATGAGCCAGGGGATAAACGAGTACCCTTAATTCCAATTCTAAATCAATAGTGTATATTATGTCAGATGTCATTGCGAGCAAAGCGAAGCAATCTCAATACCTTAGATTGCCACGTCGCTACGCTCCCCGCAATGACCTGAATCAGAAATGGAATAAGGCAAGAAAGGAAGGCAACGAATGGGCGGGGAGCCTTTTCGGGAAAAAGGAATTTTATGCAAACACACAAGAACCGGATGAACTTTATTACATGCTGCTACGGCCCTTCTTGTAATGCCTGTGAGGTGAACTCCTTTTCCAGTTCAAGAAATTGCTGTCTCACATATCGTGCAGGGAAATCATCCCGCTCAATGTATATAAGGGCATTTTCTTCAAATTTGGCAATCATATGGGCTCTTACAGCGGAAAGGGTTTCTTCTTCCGCGCCGGTCATTACTATTTCCCTCCGGTATTCCATTGTTGAAGGAAGTTTCTTGCGTATCTGCCTGTAGTGGGCGTTTTTCTTGAAGACTGACAGATACTCATCCTTTACCCTGATCGGAGCGGCAATAATAAGCTTCACATTATAATAGTTTCCAAAAAGTCTTTTTGTTTCATCTGTCATTTCCACAGAAAGACCGTTTCGAAGACGCCAGGTGCCTATAGGGATTGTCATATTATGTTAGTATACCTCAGAACGATGATGAAAAGGGAATAGTTTTTCAGTTTTTTGAAGCCTATCAGTGAGATATCTTGCCTCTCTTTATTGGAGGGACCTGTTTTTCTTCAAAATTTTCTTCAAGGCCATACCGCTTGAGTAGATAAGGCCAGTCCGATTTTTCCATCAAGGTTAGGAGAGCATAGTTTACCTTGTCCCTGATAGGACTTTTTTTAGGAAGACCGAAGGCAAAGAAGAACCTTTTAAAGTTGGTAGGATAGGTGGCGATCCTGCCTTTGTAATCATTGTTTTTATAGTAGTGGAGGGTAATTTCATCATAGAGGACTCCCTCTATCCGGTTATTAATCAATGCATTAAGCACTCCGTCCTCATCCGGGTAAAGGGTGAATTTTCCCCCAAGATGCTTGAGGGTCAGTGACTCTGCGCTTCCTTTAATGCCGCCGAGATGCATGTGCCGGAGGGTTTCATCGTTTACCATGTCCCCCGCTGAGCGGTTCGCGCTAAGGGTGCTTGTGAGGGATGCGATCAGGGCGCTCAGAGCAATTGCACAGGAAAGCATCCATATCACCCCGAGGATGCGTGCGGCAAGTGATTTGAGGGGAATACCGAAACAGACTCCTGAAGCAAGTGTCGAACCGACCCAATAGATGCCTGTGCCGATACCTTTTGCAATGCCTCCCCCGAAATGATCCGGGTTATCCTTACGTTCAATGAGCCAGAAAAGAAAACCAAGGAAACAGAGGACCAGACCGAGAGATGCAACAATTTTAAGAGTGCCCCATGAAAAAAAGATGTATATTGCCGCCCACCACGGATGGTGTATCTTTTCCGGTAATGTAGCCAATGCAAGGCGTGCATTGCCAAAGGGAAAGGAAAAATCCATGTATTGTTCTTTTTCCGCGGTAACATAAAACGACTCTATTGAAATGTCTATTTCCCTGTTTTTCAGGGCATCAAGCTGCTCCTGAAACTTCATTTCCTTAAATTCATATTCGGTCTTTATGGACTGGGCCACATGGTTCCATACATCAATATTAATGCCTGTCCATTCTCCGTCTGTTCCCTTGATGATGTATGGCGGATCGTGCAAAACCCCGACAACCAGCTTTTTCCCTGGCAGCGAAGAAGGGGTATCATTAAGGGAAAGGGCAGCCAGATTACATGGATGAAGCACGACAACTGCAAGAATAAGGAAAGAAATCGTACGTGCGGTTTTCGTCATGTTATCTCTCCTGTTCATGCATTAGCAATACCTGCAATTCTTCCATAAACCTGAAACGGTTGCAATAGTTGGCTTGGGAAGAAGCTTGATGCTACTCTTTCCTGCATTGGCCCAGAGAGCCATGGGCGCATTGACGCCCGTCAACCCATATTGCATTGGTAAGCTGTGCGCCGCTGAATCTGGTGCCTGTAATGTTTGCGCCGGTCAGATCAGCAAAATAGAGCTGTGCGCCAGTCAGGTTTGTATTGGTCAGATTTGCGCCAGTCAGGTTCGTTTCCATTAGCTTTGCGCCCTTCAAGTCCATTTTCGACAAATTCGCATTTGTCAGATCACATGCCTGGCATGCTTTCGTTGATATGAGTTTCTCCAGATGGGTCTGGTCAAAGGCATATGACCCGCTCGTAAACACCCCAAGGACTGCACTAATAATCACGAGGATAGATGCAATTTTATTCAACTCCATAGGGACACCTCCATAGTAATCAATATTGACCTTCTTACAATTATATCAAAGAGGATAATCATAATGCAAACATTCCCCGGGTAAGGCATGGAGCGTCAGTGAGTGAAGATAAGGTCTGGAGGGCTGGATAATAATAGGTCGGGGCTTTGACACAGCCCTGCTATAGATTAAAAAATCAGGCGCGAAGAGGTACACACGTAGCGTCGGCTTACAAAAAGGGTTTTATCCTGTTTTCCATCTCTTCGTATCTGAAAAGCCTGGAGAAATCAACGAGACCTGCAAGGGCGCGTGAATAGGCCCTTACCCCTGTTTCCTCGAGGATCGACACGGGGTTGAGTCCGCCGATAACAATCGCCCCTACCCTTCCCTCACTCACAGGAATATCGAACAAGGCCTGGCCCGGTCTTCCGATCTGGAGAAATCCCCCGAGGCCTACCCTTTTCAGTTTCTCTGCGAGGAGTTCCACGAGGTTCCGGCTCTCTGCCGGGAACTCACGAAAGCTCGCACCAATGCGGCCGTTACCTGTCTCAATGGCCCCTATATAATTGGTCATACCGCTCCGGATAAAGACTTCGAGGGGGTCAATGCTCGTGCCGTCATACATGATGATCTCAGCAAACCGTATCGGTTTTTTATCCTGAAGCTCAAGGAGCCCTCCGAACCGTGAGGTGGTGGGAATGCCGTGTTTTAACAGGACTCCATTTAAGGTGATAGAGCAGACAGTCCCGATGCCTATCATGCCTTCAGGTACGGAAATGTGGCCCAAACTCTCTCCGGGTTCCAGGAAAGTAAGGAGATGACCCATGGCATACCCGTCAGCATATACCTTTTTTACCCGGGGGATGTGTTTGGCAAAAATGCCGGGTTCAACGACGGTTACGTTGATCACTACGGTGCCGGATGTAGTGTTGAGATCAAAAGTCATCTGATAGGTCATCCGGTCTATCTTGGCGGATAAAAACCCAACCTTTTCGATAATATTTGAGGAGTCGAATTCATGGAGTCCCTTTTCGGTGATCTGATAACCTCTCTTTCCGCTGTTTTGTGTCATACCATCCTTCTCCATCATCTGGAGGTAAAGACGTATGGTACGCTCACTGAATTCATGCCCAAGGGCAATAAGTTCCCGGGCAATTTTTGAGCTGGCGAGGGGAGTACCGGCGTTCTTAAGGACACTCAGTATTAAAAGCTCCTTCTTTCTCTTTCTCTCTTTCATAAGATTTACATTTTAGTTGCAAGGGCAACAAATGTCAACATGCTATTACCGGGTGTCAAGCCAAAGTAGAAATGTCCGGTTTTTACCAAAGTAGAAATGTCCGGTTTGATCTTTGCTTTTTCTTTCTGCTTCATTGTTCACTTCCTTGTCTCCG
>PNOM01000109.1 GCA_013824835.1 Syntrophus sp. (in: bacteria)
CCTAAATCCGCTGGAAGATACTATCTCAAAAACAGATATTGAGCGCTCCGAGGATCCCGAGGCAGGATCAGGGGTGAAATACATGGTAGAGAAACGGCTAAGGCTGAAAGGCGGCGAAAAGAACCTGTTCTTCGGCCTGCCGGAGGAAGAGTATTGTACAGACATCAGAATACGTGTTCTTGAGGGCAAGGAAAACAGCCTGGAATTTAAGCCTGTCTATCGTAAGGGAGGTACTCGTCACATCAGGAATTTCAAATATGGGATTGAAGACTTCGAGGTGTTTCTTAGCGGGAATCAAATACAGTAGATAAACCCCCCAATGGGGGCAGGCTCCTGATGCAACAAAGGCTTTTTCGCAATGGCATGAGAAGCATTATTAACTATCATGAGGAGATCAGACATAGGGCGATGTTATCAATAAAACAAAATGATTGACGGTAAAGATAATAAAATCCTGCAATAGATATTATTAAGCATATATTGAAATGTGCATCCCTTTATCTGGATACCTGGAATTCTTTTTTGCCGCTGAGTCATAATAAGTCATTGCATAGGTAAAGGGAGACTTGTAGTTGTCTCCAACAGCATGAAAAGGTACTGTGTAATAGAGGGGCGGGTCTTTAATTGAGAAAAAAGGAAGGATGTCTGCACTCCGGCGTCTTATTACTTCAATGGAGGTAGTTGAAGGAGTAAATTCGGATACACTCTTCTCAATAACAGGAAACCTTCCTCTTATGTTTGACGGATTAGAAATAACAAGATCTGTTCTCAAGCTTCGACTCCACATTTATAAAGTTTACGGCTATAATTTGCTGACCCCAAATACATAAACAATATTGTCCATCATGATATTCATGGTCAATCCACCCTGTAGGACAGAAACAACCCAACTCCCTTGGTCTCTACGATATGTCCGGCAATGTCTCAGAATGGTGTAAGGATTGGTATGACGGAAACTATTACAAGAGCAGCCCCAGAGACAACCCAAAAGGCCCTACGTCCGGTAGTTACCTGATAATTCGCGGCGGCGGCTGGAATGTGACTCCATGGGGAGTTCGTGCTTCAATCCGGGACAGCAAACTCCGCCCATCAAACCGCTTTTACGACGTTGGGTTTCGAATTGTCTACTCCTCCAGGTAATTTATTTTGAGCGCCGGGTTTCTGTTTTAGGTATCTTTTTGCCGGTGCGCGAGTTCCTTGCTATCTCTTGTGTCCCGGAAATATGCATGTGTCCCTGCTTTGTTACAATTGGCAATAAGTGGTCTCAAAAATGGCCGGAGCGTTTTGTTAATCACCTAACGTTTGTATCGTCTTGCTTATAGGCACCATTATGTAGTAAAGTTGGCTATCTTACTTATGGTTGATCGATCTCGTTCTATAGCCCGTGTTCAAAATATTGTGCAGTCTGAAAGCAATACTATGGATATTCCACAGACTTCAGCCAGGTCTGTTATGAGTCCCCGAACTCTTATAGATTGGATTTTCTGTGGTCTGATGATCGCCGGTCTTCTTGTAATATTCTATGGAAGTTTTGCAGGGAATGTCTTTAAACCTTTGATTCACGCCATCCAGGAGGCTCATTGGTCAAAAGCCTTTCTCCGTCCAAGTGTTTTATGGGGACTCGTGGGTAGTATCTTTCTCGTTTTCAGGACAATACTCTGGTTTCGATACCGTCCTTTCCCCCCTGCCTCTCATGTTGACGCCCCTTCTCTGACAGTTATTATCCCTGCATACAACGAAGGGGAGATGGTGGAAAAGGCTATTTATTCTGTCTTAGCTGCAGATTACCCACACGATCGGCTTAAAGTATATGTAATAGACGATGGAAGTACCGATGATACATGGCATTACATCCAAGCCGCAACCATGGAGTATCCGCACCTTGTGACACCCATCCGTTTTACACAGAACAGGGGGAAACGTGCAGCCCTTGCAGAGGGTTTTCGTAGAGCTCGTGGCGGTATAGTCCTCACGGTCGATTCGGACAGCATGATCGAGCGCGACACGCTGCTTGCTTTGGCAGGGCCTTTCCGGGACTCACGAGTAGGAGCAGTGGCAGGAAAAGTTCTTGTCTACAATCAGGATCAGGGTATTATACCGAGAATGCTGCACGTGCGGTTTGTGCTGTCCTTTGATTTTTTACGGGCAGTGCAATCTACCTATGGTACTGTTTACTGTTGTCCCGGCGCTCTTGCTGCCTACAGAACTTCGGTTGTGCGGCAAGTGCTTAAACCATGGGTGAATCAAAGATTCCTCGGGGTTCAATGTACCTACGGTGAAGATCGATCTCTAACAAATTACATTCTATCTTTGGGTTATGATGCGGTTTATCAAAGAACGGGCATAGTGCACACCATAGTGCCCAGCACATACCGACAGCTATGCAAGATGTACCTTCGGTGGGATAGAAGTTACGTGCGTGAAACAATCTGTTTTGCACGAATCGTCTGGAAAAGACCCTTCTGGCCCCGACTGATTTCACTGATAGATATTCTCATCACGAACTTACGTTATCCGATAGGCTGGGGAAGCCTTGTTCTCTTCGCTACCCTTTCAATAAATGATCCGGTCACTATTCTCAGACTCTTCTGCGTAATAGGCTTCTTTTCATCATTGAACATGATTTACTATTTGTATACTGAGCGCTCGTGGCTTTTCTTGTATGGGATTCTGTATGCCTATTTTTCCTTTCTCGCGCTCTTTTGGGTATTCCCTTATGCGCTGTTCACGGTTCGGGCACGCAACTGGGGGACCAGGTAGCCCTACAAAGACACCTATTTTATATTCTTCACCTTACATTTCTGGTGTGACAGATATGCACGGTCTTTTTTGCAAAGGTGTCTATCGTGACAGGTTCTCTTTCTTTGCAGAACATACAAGAAATGGGCCGAAACGAACAAGATTGATCGTCGGCCTGCGGGAATTTGCTAACCAACTATATCTACAGTACCGCTTGACCCATCTATCCGGATAACATCGCCATCCTGAATGACATCCATGGCTCCCTTGACGCCAACAACCGCGGGAATCTCATGATCCCTCGCATATCCTGAAGCAATACATAGAGGGCCTCCTTGCCTTGCGACCAAACCCCTAAGAAATGGCATGTATGGCGCTAATTTTGGTGATGGCACTTCACATACAAGAATTGCCCCGTCTTGTAATGTGTGCAGGTCTTGCAGGTTTCTGATAATCTTACATGGACCCTCAACGATGCCGGGCGATGCTGCAAATCCTCTCAGTTTGCATGGTGCCACATTTCGCTTTGTTGAGAACACTTCGCAGGGAATGTATGATTCAATCGATTTGTTTGAGGTTGATACATCTTGCATGTTAAATTCCTCCTTTTTTGCCTTCCGGCTATCTTTAAATGTCCATAGCATTATGATAGCAATGGGAGCTTGACAAATCAACTCAATTAATGTTAAACGCAATTAAGTTAAACTGATATGCAATAATGGAGATTGAATCGTGATTTTGAATATGAATCAACTGCGTTCTTTTTATATGGCGGCAAAACTGCGAAGCATCTCGGGAGCAGCCCAGGCACTTATGGTAACACCGCCGGCTATCACCATGCAGGTCAAACAACTTGAGGAAACAGTTGGAATTCGCCTTCTTGTCCGGGATGGAAACTCCATTCGCCTCACCGATACGGGAGAGATTGTGTTCAAAAGGGCAGAGAGAATCTTTCAAGAGATTTACGAGATGGAAGGTTTCCTGGAGGATGTGTCCACAGGCAAATCAGGAGAGCTGTGCATAGGATCCCCGGAAATACCATTGAAACGTCTTATGCCTCTAATCGCAGTTTTTAAGAAAACCTATCCGGGAATAAGGATAATTCTCGACCAGGGGTCAAACGCAGATATGGTTAAAAGCATAGAGGAGCATAGAAATGAACTTGCTGTTATCCGGTATAGGCCCAGCAACAGCAGGCTGAAGGTAAAGGTTATCTGGAAAGATGAGGTGGCCCTTATTGCTTCATCAAAGAGTGTCCACTTGCCAGGCTCAGAAATATCCGTGACGCAGTTACCGGAAATTCCATTGATCCTTAGGCGAGAAGGCTCTGCGATCCGAGAAGTTGTCCTTGAGTATTTGCGGAAATTTAATATAACTCCCCTCATCGCAATGAAGTCAGGAAGCATTTCCATTCTGAAAGAGTTTGTGCAGCAGGATAACGGGATTGCCTTTGTGGAACATGATGCAATAGATGAAGAACTCAAGAGTGGCACACTTAAATTGATCCGAATCCTTGAAGGATCTCCTGTAATTGAATTTGGTATTGGATACCGGAACCGTAAGGATCTCTCGCCTCCAGCCTGGGCCTTCCTCAGGCTCCTTGATAAATCTGCAGATTTGTGTATTCAGTCTTGAAAATTGAGAATATTGATATAATTGTTACTTCAGTGTAAAGTAAATCGTATCAGGCGGTAAGAGGATTTTAGTCCTGTTGTGCCCGCATAGAGCTGCTGTTAGAGGTCTAATATGAAGAAAAATGATAAAATTGAACATCTGCTTGAAGAGATAGAAACACTTCAGAATCGGATAACCGAGCTTGAGGCAATGGAAGCATCCCATTCTCGAATGGAACAAGAGCTTGGTAAGCGGACCGAAGAGCTTGAGCAACGAATAAGAGAAGCGAATTGCCTCTACGGAGTTTCACGCCTTATTGAAGAAAGAGATCTCTCATTGAATGATATAATTGAGAAAACGGTGAACGTACTCTCATCATCTTTGGGACTCCAAGCAAATAGTCAAGTAAGGGTTACTCTGGGAAATAGGGTGATTGACTCTGGAAACCCTCCCCAATCCTCAGCAAAACTGAGCTGCGACCTTATTGTTCATGGGAAAAGCATGGGTTTTCTGGACGTTTATTATAATGAGTACGGCTTGGGAGACGGAGTAAGACAGTTGGCTACTGCTGTTGCGGGTCTCCTCGCAAGGATTATTGAGCAAAAACAAACAGAGCAGACACTTCTTGATAACGAGAGAAGTTTTCGTACGTTAGTCGAGAATTCACCAACGGGTATTTTCATAGTTCAGAATGGTAGGGTTGTTTACGAGAATCCGGAGGAGAAAAGGCTCTCAGGTCCGTTGGCACAATTATTTCGAAATGGAGATCTTTCAAATATTCATCCAGAGGATATGATGAAGGTTAAGGAAGGTTTTGATAAAATTATGTCAGGAGAAACGCAAAATCTGGATATCGATTTCAGGTTTTTTGTTTGTGGAAAAACAGACATAGCGCCCGAGATGAAATGGGTTCAGTGCAGGGCGAGCTTGATTGACTATATGGGGGGAAAAGCAATACTGGTAAATAAGCTGGACGTGACGAGAACAAAAGAACTGGAATTTCTCCTGCGGACAGAAGATAAGATGGCATCGCTGGGCCGTATAGCCTCAGGGATTGCCCATGAAATTCGAAACCCCCTTTCCGGTATAAATATCTATCTGGGTAATCTGGAGAAGATTATTGATAAGTGTGAAAATACGAGAAAAGCAAAAGAAATTATAGGTGAACTTCAGTCGGCATCAAACAGGATCGAATCGGTAATAAGAAGGGTGATGGATTTTTCGAAACCAAGCGAGCCAAAATTTATACGTGTCAATATTAATCAGTCTATCCAAAATGCTATAAAATATTCTTTGTTTACCCTGCAAAAATCCGCGATAGCGGTCAATACTTTTTTGGCAGAGGACCTCCCTCTGTGTAGTGCTGATCCTCATTTGATGGAGCAGGTTATCCTCAATTTTATTACCAACGCCAAAGAGGCCATGAAAAACATGGTTAACGGAAAAACAATAAATGTGGCCTCGTCAGTCCAGAATGATCGGATAGTTGTGACAATCTCTGATTCTGGTCCGGGCGTGCCCTTGCATATGAGAAAAAAAGTGTTTGACGCATTCTATACGACAAAAGAAGGCAATACAGGGATTGGCTTGAGTTTATGCTACAGGGTTGTTGTGGATCATGGAGGTCTGCTCACGGTCAATAATAACAATCAGGGAGGAGCAGAGTTTAAGATAGAATTGCCATTAAAAAGAGAAAAGAGGATATTACAGGAATGATTAATTTTTGTATATATGTGATTGACGATGAACCGACAATAAGGGAAGGAATTACTATGGCTCTTGAGGCGGACTATCGGGTCGAAACTTTTTCCGAGGCCGAGGCTGCGCTTGAAGCCATGGTAAAGAGTCCGCCTGATCTCGTTTTGCTTGATATCAGTTTGCCTGGCATATGTGGAATTGAAGCTCTGGGAAGAATCAAAAGACAATGCCCTGATCTTCTGGTAATAATGGTTACTGCCTATGAGGATAGCAAAAGTATTATTTCTACCATGAAAGCCGGTGCCTATGATTATCTGGTAAAACCAATCCATATGGAAAGCCTTGAGGTTATCGTACGAAATGCCATTGAAGCAACCAGATTAAAAAAAGAGGTTCGTGCACTTCAGGAGTCATACCTCAAAGAGAATGTTCCCTGTTTTATAGGGGAAAGCAATGCAATACTCGATGTGATGGGTTTCGTTGAACAGGTTGCAAAAAGCCCGGATACACCAATCCTCATATTGGGTGAAACAGGTGTCGGCAAGGAACTAATCGCCGGCGCAATCCATTATCGGAGCCCCAACTTCAGTGGTCCTTTAATTCCGGTAAATTGTGCATCTATTGCAAAGGATTTGATCGAGAGCGAGTTGTTTGGATATGAGAAAGGTGCTTTTAGTGGAGCACTTCTGTCAGGGAAAAAAGGACTCATTGAAGAATCGGCAAATGGAACACTTTTCTTTGACGAAGTGGGAGATCTCAGTCTTGAAGCTCAGGCAAAACTCTTGCGTTTTCTTGAGTCAGGGGAATTCTACAGGCTGGGTGGAACGAAGAAACTGAATATTCAAACAAGGATAGTCTCAGCGACTAACAAGAACCTGGAGGCAATGGTAGAGAAAGGTCAGTTTCGAAAGGATCTCTATTTTCGAATTGCTGTTATCAAGGTCAAGGTTCCCTCATTAAAAGAGCGTCAGGATGACATCATCCCCCTTGCCAAATATTTTCTTATGCAGTTTAATGCCAAATTTGCAAAAAACGTGGCTGGGTTATCCCCTGAGGCTCATCAGTTTTTGATAGACCACAAGTGGGAAGGGAATGTTCGCGAACTAAAAAATCTTCTTGAAAAGGCAGTATTAACGTGCAGGGGGAACGAAATCACCACTGAAGATCTTGGTGTAAATCTTGACGTAAATTACATAGAACATTATGGGCATTACGAACAAAAAGGAAACCACTATTTGTTCCCTCCAATTGGTGACTCAGGAATAGACTTTGAAAGTCTGGAGAGATCTTTCGAGACTTTCTATTATAAAGAAGCCCTCCGGTTGTCTAAGGGGAACGAAAGCAAGGCAGCCCAACTCCTTAACCTGAATCACCACACCTTTCGTTACAGAAAAAGAAAACTGGGCATCGAATAACATAAATATTTTGAATTACCATCGTTAACCCAAC
>PNOM01000110.1 GCA_013824835.1 Syntrophus sp. (in: bacteria)
TTCGGGACAAACGTAACGGCACTGGTTGCGACATTCACGACCACAGGGACACGGGTAAATGTGGGTGCTGTGGTGCAGACGAGCGGCGCAACGGCGAATGACTTCACAGCTCCTGTCGCATACACGGTAACCGCGGCAGACGCCTCAACGGTGATCTATACCGTAACCGTAACCCTCGCCCCGAACCCTGCCAAGGCTATTACCGCATATTCATTTGTCGGGTACGGCGGGTTTGCGGGAACTATCAACGAACCGGCAAAGACCATAGCGGTGACCCTGCCGTTCGGGACAAATGTAACGAACCTGATTGCGACATTCACGACCACAGGGACAGGCGTAACAATAGGCGCGGTAGTACAGACGAGCGGTGTAACGGCAAATGACTTCACAGCTCCTGTCGCATATACGGTAACCGCGGCAGACGCCTCAACGGCAATATATACCGTAACCGTAACCCTCGCCCCGAACCCTGCCAAGGCTATTACCGCATATTCATTTGTCGGGTATGGAGGGTTTGCGGGAACTATCAACGAACCGGCAAAGACCATAGCGGTGACCCTGCCGTTCGGGACAAATGTAACGAACCTGATTGCGACATTCACGACCACAGGGACAGGCGTAACAATAGGCGCTGCAGTACAGACGAGCGGCGCAACGGCGAATGACTTCACGGCTCCTGTCGCATATACGGTAACCGCGGCAGACGCCTCAACGGCAATATATACCGTAACCGTAACCCTCGCCCCGAACCCTGCCAAGGCCATAACCGCATATTCATTTGTCGGGTACGGCGGGTTTGCGGGAACAATAAATGAAGTGGCAAAGACCATAGCGGTGACCCTGCCATTCGGGACAGACGTAACGAACCTGATTGCGACATTTACAACTACAGGGACAGGCGTAACAATAGGCGCTGCAGTGCAGACGAGTGGCGCAACGGCGAATGACTTCACGGGTCCGTTGCTATACACGGTAACCGCGGCAGACGCTTCAACGGCAATATATACCGTAACTGTAACCCTCGCCCCGAACCCTGCCAAGGCCATTACCGCATACTCCTTTGCCGGGGTTGCAGGAACTATTAATGAACCGGCAAAGACCATAGCAGTGGGTATGCCATTAGGAACAGACGTAACGACCCTGGTTGCGACATTCACGACCACAGGGACACAAGTAAATGTGGGCGCGGCGGTGCAGACGAGCGGTGTAACAGTGAATAACTTCACGGCTCCTGTGGCATACATCGTAACCGCTGCAGACGCCTCAACGGTGACATATACTGTAACCGTAACCGTAACCAATGCACCAAACCTTGGAGCAGCCGCGGCGTTCGGAAGTTTTGGCGGCGGCGCCGGGATGACCAACCAGGGGACTCTCACTGTAGTTAACGGGGATATCGGGTCCACCGGTGTTTCGACTACGATAACCGGTTTCCGTGATTCGACAGGAGATGAATATACAGTAACACCGCTAAACGATGGATTAGTAACAGGGAGAATTTACACGGATGCCCCGCCACCGGTAATCTTCGGACCAGGTGGTCCTTTCGGAGGAACTGCTGCAACAATGGTGATCGCAACAGCGGGCGCAAGAGATGCACGTATCGCCTATAACAACCTGTCTCCCGCATCGCTGCCGGGTGGTATTGATCCCGGCGCCGGCCAGCTTGGCGGGCTCACCCTTGCTCCGGGTATCTATAAATCCGCAGGGGCTACGTTTATACTGACGTTATTTGATCTTACGCTCGATGCTGCTGGTGATCCGAATGCGGTCTGGGTTTTCCAGACAGCCGCTGGACTCACTATCGGCGCCCCGGGAGCACCCCGCACCATTAACCTGATCAACGGCGCTCAAGCGAAGAACGTCTTCTGGTACGTGGGCAGTGCAGCGCGCATTGAAAATCGCTGCAACATGGTGGGAACCATCATTGCCCCTGCCGGCGTCACGATCTCGACCGCGGGTGAAGCGTTACTTACGACGCTGAACGGCAGAGCCCTGGGGCTCGATGCGTCGGTGACAGTGGTGAACACAATCATTAACGTGCCTGCACCATAAGGCATGAGGTATTTGGCAGAAAAGCTGTAACAAAAAGGAGACAGGCTATTTTCAGAATTCAGCCTGTCTCCTTTTTGTTTATTTACAACACTTATATCAGTTAATTCCATTTCTAATTCAAGTCATTGCGAGGAGCGTAGCGACGTGGCAATCTAAGGTATTGAGATTGCTTCGCTTTGCTCGCAATGACATCTGACATAATATGCACTATTGAATTAGAAATGGTATAAGACCTTTCCTGCATCTCCTATTTTATTATCATGCCTATAACAGGGCAATTCACTTTTTCAGCATATATGCATTCAGCGCTACGGAATGTTTCTTCTTATCCCAGAATATCTCTACCTCTACGAGCCTCACGCCGTCAATGATTGTTTCACTGACATTCTGTTTAAAAAAGAAACCTGAGGGATCGTTCTCATCTATCAGTCCTTCTATTTGACCGGGATCAGGAAGCTCTCTTCTTTCGATGCCTTTCATTCTGTCATCGGCAATCATGGTTGCTTCGGTCATCTTTCTCGCATATTCCTCCATTCCCAATGAGGTTAGGACGAGTGAAATAAGTGAGATGAGAGCAATGGATGCGATTGCCACCGCAACCATTACTTCAAGTAGGGTTAGCCCTTTTTGGGATGATAATCTCTTCGATATATCCACGTTCTTCGCTCATTTTTGCTGTCAATGGGTTGATTATTACCGAGTAAAAGCCTTCCTTTTTCCCCTCAAGGTGCATAATCAGCCGGTCAACAAGCCCGGTAGGGTAAAACCTCATAACCGCTGTTCCGATTGATATTTTCCCTCCATTTATTATTACATCCTTCAGGAGGTATTCTTCGGGTATGTCTATATCCCTTGATGATACAAATCCTTTAGTCAGATCGACATAGCCGATGCTCAACATGTTCTTTGTTATATCAAACTGAATTGCTTTTTGTTCATAATCTGAGACAGCGCTTTCGCGTAGCATCGAAATCTCTATAGAAAGTCTTTCCAGAAATGTTTCCTTATCTTTTTTTGCAAAAAAATCCCACTTCACAGATGCAAAAGTGAGAAGGATAGACATCAAGAGAACTACGAGGATAAGTTCGAGTAAGGTAAATCCGTTAGTCCTTCTCAATGTCTTTGCTTGAAATATCGGCATTTTTTCCCGTTCCACCCGGCTCTCCGTCTGATCCGTAACTGATAATTTCGTAATCCTTGCCATCTTGAGCCGGCGAGGTATAATAATAAGGTTTGCTCCATGGATCGTTTGGCACATTAGTGCTTTCAAGATACCCGCCCTCTTTCCATTTCCTTGGTACCGGCTGACTGTCAGGCTTCCTGATTAAGGCCTGAAGCCCCTGCTCTGTTGTGGGATAACTGCCATTGTCAAGTTTATAGAGTTTGAGGGCGCTTTCTATTGTCTTGATATCCGTCTTCGCCTTTATTCTGCGGGCCTCTTCCGGTCTGTCCATGATCCTCGGCACGAGCAAGGTGGCAAGAATACCGATGATGACGATAACGATCATTAATTCAATCAGCGTAAAACCTCTGGAAGTCAGTTTTGAGTTATGAGTTTTAAGTTTTGAGTTTAAAATCCGTGAACGTTGAACGTTAAACGTTGAACTTTGAACTGTTTTCATGAGTTCCCCTTTTACTTCTTTATCATAATTTTATTCATTTCAAACAGTGGAAGCAGTATGGATACAAGAACAAAGGCTATAACGGTACCCATCAAAAGTATAATAACAGGTTCAACCATGGCAGTAAAGGCGGTTATCCTCTGGTTTATATTGGTATCATAATACTCCGAAACATTCGTGAGCATTTCATCGAGATTCCCGCTGGTCTCTCCCACAGTTACCATATCAGCTACATAGGAAGGGAAAATGCCGGTATCCCGTATGGCATTCGACAAATCCGCCCCTCCTTCGACCATCTCAGCTATTTTCATGACCGCTTCGGACACAATAACGTTTTTCATAGTGCCGCTTACTACTATGATGGCCTGCAACATGGGGATACCGCTTTTCAGCAATGTTCCCAAAATCCTCGTGAACCTGCTGATCAAAACCATTAAATAAAAATTACCGGCAACAGGCGCGCGTAAAAGGAATGTGTGCCATAATCTCTTCCCCTTCTTGTTTTTTCGGAACCATCTGAAGCCGAAGAACAATAACACGGGAATAATAAAAATAATGTAGTAGTAATTGTTAACAAGATTTGTAATACCAATTAAGATTTTAGTCGGGAGAGGAAGCCCCTGACTCATACGTTCAAAAATCTTTATCACCATGGGAACAACATACCCGATGAGAAATAAAACAACTCCGGTTCCAACGATTGACATGATAAAGGGATACACAAGGGCAGCTTTTATTTTTCCACGGATAACTGCATGATTCTCTAACAGATTTGCCTGGTAGTTCAAAATCAAATCAAGGGCCCCGCTCTTTTCACCTGCCTGCACAGAGTATACAAATAATTCATCAAATATATCCGGATACGTTTTCAGCGCATCCGACAACGGGACGCCGCTCCTTACCTGATCCCTCAGATAGCTGACGATCTCTTTCTCTTTATCTGCATCGAGCTGATTGGCCATAATGGTTAACGCCTGAAATAATGGAACACCCCCCTTCAAAAGTGAAGCAAGCTGTCTTGCCAGTTGAATAGGCAACCTTTGCTTCATTCCAAAGGAAAAGGTCTTTTTTTTGTTTTCAGATTTTTTCTCTATTTCTTTTAGAGATACGAGGAAAAGGCCTCTGTTTTTAATTACACCCCTTGCAGTACCTTCTGCGTCGGCGTCTATGAAGCCATTTTCTTTTTTGCCTGTCTGATTTAAAGCGCTGTATCTAAATCTCATGATAATTCCGTGAATAGTGAATAGGTAGAATCGTACATTAATCCGTAATCCGTAATCCGTAATTTGCTATGAGCCATGAGCTATCTGCTATCTCAATTATTCTATTGTTACTCTCATAACTTCTGATAACGTTGTAGCGCCTTCAAAAGCCTTTTTCAAGCCATCCTCCCTCAATGTGAGCATACCTTCTTTTATTGCTTCTGCCTTTATTTCTTCTGATGACTTTTTTAATTGGACCATCTGTCTTATTTGGGTACTCATCTTCAGTAGTTCAAATATCCCCATTCTGCCCATATAGCCTGTATTTATACAATTATCGCAGCCCCTTCCTTTGTAGAGCATTCGTTCACCGTTTTTTAGATGTTCAGCAAGCAACTCTCTTTCAAATTCCATTGGTTTATAAACGTCCCGGCAGTGAGGACATATTTTCCTCACGAGCCTCTGTGCAAGGATTGCTGTTATTGACGATGTTAAAAGATAAGGTTCGATACCCATATCAATAAGCCTTGTAAGTGCGCTGGCAGAATCATTTGTATGTAACGTAGAAAACACAAGGTGCCCTGTGAGGGCTGCTTGTATGGCAATACGTGCCGTTTCTTCATCCCTTATCTCACCGACCATAATCACATCTGGGTCCTGTCTTAAGAAAGAGCGGAGAGCCTTTGCAAAATCGAGGTCTATTTTTGGATTCACCTGCATTTGGCCGATTCCGGGAAGGATATATTCAACAGGATCTTCAACGGTAAGGATATTTTTCTCAGGGGTGTTGATAAGCTGGAGCGCCGCATAGAGTGTTGTTGTTTTTCCGCTTCCTGTTGGTCCCGTAACAAGAAAAACGCCTTGTGGTCTTGTAATCAATGATGCTACAGTTTTCTCAAATTCAGGAGACATGCCAACCTTTTCAAGCCCCACCATCGTAGAGCCTTTATCAAGAAGCCTCATGACTACCTGCTCTCCATATGCAGAAGGGATAATGGACACCCTCACGTCAATGTCTTTTTCGTTTACCCTGATCTTAATCCTGCCATCCTGGGGGAGTCTCTTTTCGGCAACATCGAGCCCCGCCATAACCTTAACCCTTGAAATAATGGCTTCCTGTGCTCTTTTAGGGGGTTTGTACATATCGTATAACAATCCGTCAATTCTGAATCTTACCCTCAAATCCTTCTCGTAGGGCTGGATATGTATATCGCTTGTCCTGTCTTTCACCGCAATAGAGAAAAGGAGATTGACAAGCTTTATTATTGGCGGTTCGTTTGCTGAATAGTCGAGGAGATCGTGTCCATTGGGAATTTCCCGGGCAATCTCGTAAAGGGTATTTTCACCAAGATCCTCCACGACTCCGATAACCACCTCTTTCCCCTGTTCTTCTTTGAAGGTGTTAAGATAATTGAAGTAATCTTCTTGTGAAACGTATATCTTTTCGACGGGCATGTTTGCATACAAGCCCAGGATATCCATGACATCCATTTTTGTTCCGTTTTGACCCTCCGGGAGTGCGACTACCAGGGAAACAGGATGTTTTGTGCATCCCAAAGGGACAACCCCGTTTTTTTGAAAAAACGTAAAATGAATCCTCGCTATGTTATTGGGAAGAGGGGTAAGCTCACCTAATATGAGGGGGTCCATCTTTATTTTCCCGGAACCACTTTATCTACTTGTCTTTCGATTTTCTCGTTACGAAGGAGTATATCCTGCTGAGCCTTCTTATTCTTGCTTATCTCTTCAATCTGCTGAGGGTTGTAAATAATCCTCGGGGTGATAAAAACAAGGAGATTTGTCTTCTCGTAAGTTTTTTTCTTGTATCCAAAAAGATATCCTAATACGGGGATAGAGCTTAAAATGGGAATTCCTGAATCTGATGATGTTGAATCATCACTGATAAGACCACTTATTACGACAGTATGGGAATCCCGCACGCCGACCGTGGTCTTTGTGGACCTTTTCAGGGTAGTAGGAGCGGGGATTTGAGACGTTGCACCCGTTGATACTATGGCCTGCTGAACCTTCGTTACCTCCTGTTGTATATTAAGATGGACAAAACCATCTTTATTGATGGTAGGCTTTATTTTGAGTTTTACCCCCACGTCCCTGTAGTCATATGAATTGATGGGGAGACCGGCGGTATCAACACGGGTACTCGTGGTATAGGGAATGTTGGAGCCTACATGGATTTCGGCCTCTTCGTTGTTCATGGTAAGCAACTGGGGGTGCGAAAGTATATTGACATTATCCATTGCACTTAAGGCATGGAGGAATCCGCCGAGGCTTGGGTAAGTCTGACCGGCATAGGTGATACTACTTCCAAGGATGCCTACGTTAAGCCCCGATGGTATTTTACCTACGGCTGTCGCAACTGCAGTGGCGCCAGCGGCGCCACCTGTTGCGACGCCGGCGATAATACCGGCTGCAGTGGTCATTAAATTTCCGCCTTGCTGGGTAAGCCCGCCAATAATAGCCTTATCTCCTCCTAACGATAATCCGCCGAGCCATTCTACACCGAAATCCTGCCCTTTTGCTGTGCTCACCTCTATAATGGCGGCTTCTACAAGGACCTGCGGCCTCAGGGTGTCGATCTCAGCTATTATACGATCAA
>PNOM01000111.1 GCA_013824835.1 Syntrophus sp. (in: bacteria)
GAGAACATAGTAGAAAGCGAATTGTTCGGCTACAAGAAAGGCGCCTTTACCGGCGCCCAAACCGACAAGGCAGGCCTTCTTGAGATGGCTAATGGGGGAACCTTCTTCATTGACGAAGTGGGAGATATGGAACCTGTTATACAGGCCAAGCTCTTAAGGGTAGTAGAAACAGGGGTTTTCAGAAAACTCGGAGACACGCGGGAGTTAATGATTGATGTCCGCATTATAACCGCCACCAACAAAGACCTGGAGGAAGAGGTAAGGAGAAAAATCTTCCGGGCTGACCTTTTCTACAGGCTCTGCACTTTCATCATCCACATCCCACCGCTACGGAAGAGAAAAGAAGATATTCCCCTCCTTTGCGATTACTTTTTGTCCAGAATCTCAAAAGGAGGGACAAGAAGCATCTCCGCTGAAACCATCGATTTCCTCATGAACTACCACTGGCCTGGCAACGTAAGACAGCTTGCGAATATACTTGAAAGGGCAGTCCTCCTCTCCAGCGGGGATAATCAAATACATGTAGATAAACTTCCCATAGACATACTCAAGAGCAAGTGCATCCGTATGGCCTCAGGAGGAAGCCGTGGAGAAAAGATCCTGCTCAAAGAGGTAGAACGGGCGCACATCACCGATGTTCTCGCAGCCGCAGACGGAAACAAGTCACAGGCAGCCCGCCTTCTTGGGATGAGCAGAAAAAAACTCTATAGCCGTATTGGCAACAAATAGTGAACACATTCAAACAAAACCATGTACAGGAGGCTTTCGATGAAACTTCGCGACGTAAAGATTGGAAAGAGACTGGCAGGAGGTTATGCAATATTTATTCTCATCATAGCAATCCTCGTCGGTGTAGGCTTCAAAAACATGAAGGATATCGATGCTCATAAACATACAAGCCATCAGCAATGGAATGGGGAAGGTAGTATATACCAAGGACAAATCCGTCCTGCCTGCAATTGCAGAGAAGAGAAAGCTCTATCAGGCAGCTATGGAAAAGTTGGATAAAATGGAATCCGGCAAAGAGGGCAGTGAGATCTTCGACAAATTGAAAACGCTTACCGCCGAGGCCAGGGAAGCCAACATAAAACTGGCTAAGCTCATAGAAGGGGATGAATGGAGTGATGCTGCCTCCTTTTACATCAACCATGCTGAACCGCGGGTAAACAAAGTGCTTGAAATGGGCGGCCGGCTTTGTCAAACACATGGAAGTAGGCGTTAAGGAGAAATATATACAAATTATGCGTGGCAATCGAGATGTCAGGATCGCCCTGGCTGTATTCGGGATAATCTCTCATAACAAAAGACTCTTCGAGTGCCGCAAATGAAGTGACCCAGGCTGCCCTTGAACTGAGCACCCTTTCTGTGAAGCTTGAATTTTCTGTGAAAGGATTTAAAATATAGTTTTACTGCGAACAGAAAGAGCTGTGCTGTCATTCGTGGTAAAGGAAAAGCGGTCGGTTTTCCTACCGCTTTTCCTTTACCCTAAAACCGTTACTCCTCCAACATCATTTTCTTGGTTTCCAAGTGAGCCCCATGACAAACATATCCATGCCTTGTACCCTCTGAACCCAGCCTTTCCAGGACCCGATCTTCTTTGTGTCCGGGTCGGTGAAGGCAAACTCTATTGGACCACCGCCTTTCGTTTTCGCTATTTCAATAGCATCCTTAATAAAATATTTGTCGTTTGCGTCTCTCAAGGTAAGATGGTTCTGACCTATCATTTCAGGAAAAGACTGGTTCACCAACATGATTCCATTAAAGTCGTTTCCCGACAAATTAAACTTACCAGTCTTGGGTTGGGCAAATCGGCCTTTAGGGTTCATGATTTCCGCAATACCTTTATCCTTGCCGTTTTCTTTGATGAAAGCCGCGGCTTTCAGCGCAAGGGCCTTCACATCCTCCTCCGCGCCGGCATAGGCAACGCAGACTGCACCGAACACTAAGGCAACCATCACCATAAAGACTATCACTCTTTTCATTTGGACCTCCTTTGTATTGGTAGAATATGGAGAAACCATTGGATCTCCATAGGTATTATCGCTTACAAAAATACTTTCATAACACAGATGCCCTATTCGTTGGCCGCTATTGTCAACGGCATAGCTCTTTTCATTCTGAAACAGGCTTTTTCCACTTTGGTAAGGTTATTCGCATATTTCGCAGCATATTCTTTCGCTGATCTCGCCGCAACTCCTGCATCCCCGGCCATGACCGCATCGATGGTGGGACGAAGACATGCGCTATTTGAATCAAGAAAGTTAAATGGTATCCCTGATTCTTTATCGATAGCATCTACGACTATCCTTATCTGACTAATCTGTAATCTTACAAGGGCCTCAAGACAGCGGTTCCCGCACATTTCGGCAAAAATAAAATATATCGCTGTCATCCGGTCTAAATCTCCCGACCAACTCTTCACAGGAAACCTCTCAGCATCTGCGGCATCATTCAGTCTTTTTGCATATTCCGGGGTCACATTAAGGGCTGCAAGGCGCGCCACTTCAGCATCCACAATAGCTTTCACATGATAAATTTCTTCAATGGAGATTGATTTTGCAATAAAAAGCTCCTGGAACGCCTTGACTAAACTTTCGAAAGTGAGATCAATGACAAAAGAACCACCCAGTTGCCCTTGACGAGTAATTATAAATCCTGAGCCCTCAAGAAAACGCAGGGCTTCATGAACAGCCGTCCGACTCACCTGAAATTCCTCTGCAAGATTGTGTGCGGAAGGCAGCTTGCTCCCCGCCTTAAACGATCCCGCGATAATTGACTGTTTCAATTGCTCAGCCATCACCTCTGAGACTCGCGGCTTTATTATGGGCTTAAATCTTCTCATTTTAAGGCAAATTATCCTCCAAATTCCCAGACGACTCAATTCAAAGTTTTTTATGAATTCATAAGATTATTAGAAAGGGTCTAAGGTCGCATACGCAACGTCATCAGGAGGCAACTCATAAATACGGATTCCATGTTTTCTCTATATTATGCGATATGAGCTTATAATTTCATAAGAAAGTCTGGATTGATCTGTTATTCCGAACGGCTATACTATAAAAGTTTCTGTGGCATCACCGTTCAGATTTTAAAAATATTTACGAGAAAGAGGAGGGAACATGGCAGAATCAAAATATGGCAAGTACATTGTAACGGAGCTTAAGTCTCCCCATCCCCCGGAGTTCGAGGAAGCATATTCAAAATGGGCGAAACGGATACTGTGGATGGACAATAAGGTCGTTGACGGGGCGTTCCAGATGAATTGCGCGTGGTATTTGAAGCCGCCGACACCAGTGCCGGACTGGATGAAGGGTAATCATACTCATGATGCCGATGAGATTATCGGGTTCTTCAGCAGCGACCCGGATAATGCATATGATTTGGGAGGTGAAGTAGAGTTCTGGCTGGAAGATGAGCAACATATCATCACAAAAAGCTGCATGATCTTTGTCCCCGGAGGCATGAGGCATTGTCCGCTTATACTGAAGCGCGTAAACCGGCCGATCTTCCACTTCTCGACAGTCACGATTGGCCAGTACAGGTTGCTCAGGGACGGAGAAAAATAAGGCGCTTATGACGCAGCTCCATGGCTGGCACATAACACGGGAGGTAGTCAGTGTCCATTGCAATAGTAGGAATGCTCGATGAAAGAGGGAAAGCTCTTGCAGTAATCAAGAATCAGATAGAAGAGAATGGCCTTAAGACATGTCTCATAGATGTCAGTATCGAAACCGGGGCAACTATTTCTTCCCTCCGAGCAGATGTGAGCGCCCGAGAGATTGCCGAATTGGGGCAGAGATCTGACAAGGTTACCAAGCCTTCTATTGCCGGCACCGGGCATAACACGGTCGCCAGCCTCATGGCTGAGGGTCTGAAGAGGAAGGTTTCGGCCCTTCACGCCTCAGGTGAGCTTGAGGGTATCATTGCAATTGCGGGTATGACCGGCACCCTCATGACCCTTAAGGCCATGAGGGTCTTGCCTTTCGGGCTTCCAAAACTCCTTTTATCAAGCACGGCCGCCTTACCGGCCTACACGGCTCAGCTTGCAGAATACTTCGCCCTGAAGGATGTTACTGTAATGCACACCGTGATTGATACGGTGGGCATGAACCATCTGGTCAGGACCCTTGCCATCAACGGGGCAAATGCCATATCGGGCATGGTAAAAAGCAGAGCCCTCCAGTCTCCGACAGAAGTACAAAAGAAGCCGTCTCTTGCCATAACAGAATTTGGGTTTTGCGATAAAGGCGCACACTATGTACGACAAATCCTCAATAGGGATTACGAGATCGTGTCGATTCATGCGACCGGCTTTGGAGACAGGGCGGCTATTGATCTTGTCAGCCAGGGCTGTTTCCACGCATTCATTGACCTTGTCCCGGCAACATTCAGCGAGTACATTTTGGGCGGTAACAGGGCTTTAGGGCCGGATCGACTGGACATAGCCATGGATCAGAAAATTCCCTATATTTTCTGCCCAGGCGGGTTTGATATGATCAGTTGCGGCCCCATAGAGAGGCGTGACACCAATGACCATCTTTGGGTTTCCAGAAGGCTTTCGGAGAGGAAACTTCATGTGAAAGACAGCCTTAGGGTTGAGGCCAGAACAAGCGTCGAAGAGATGAAACAACTGGGTGCCGCAGTAGCCCTGAAGCTGAATCAATACAAGAATAAGGAGTTGGTTAAGGTTCTGATACCACGGAAGGGCTTTTCCAGCCTAAGTATCGAAGGAGGACATCTCTTTGACCCGGATGCGGACAAAGCCTTCGCCAGAGCCCTGAGATATGGACTTGACCCCCACATAGATATGGCGGACGTAGACGCCGACATTAACGATCCTGAATTTGCCCAAGCAATCGCTGCTGCATTGCAGCGCGCCATAGCCCATGTGGATGCTGACATTGAGCGATCTCCAGGATAGTTTGTGCATCTTTAACCGGTTGAAGACAGGGCGCAGCCTTATTCGGTCTTTTGTGGATGGGGCCAGACTGGTCGTCTATACGATCAAGAGACTGTCCGCCTCTTGACTCTTTAATCGGCAGCTTCCTCGGCGTTTCTTTCCAAGGGATGTATTTCACCGAAATGGTCCTCCGCGAGCTTGATGAAGTCACGTGCGGGCGACGACAACGGGGTTTCGCTATTGTGGAGAATATCGATTGCCAGTTGGATATCGCCCCCTGCTACGGGAATTACACGCAGCCTTCCCGCCTTAACATCATCCTTTACATTCGGCCAAAACATCAGAGCAATGCCCTTATTCTGTCGAATAAGCCCTTTGGCGGCTTCGGTATTATCCACCTCTGTCCCTATGATTGGTGTGAATCCCCTTTTTCTAAATTGTCCAAGTACGATGACTCGGGTATGCGATCTTTCAGACGGTACAATAAGAGGCTCCCGGGCAAGGTCCGCCCATTCCGATTCAACATCTTTCGCAAAAGGATGTCCCGGACCGGCAACGAAGACCATCTTCTCCGCCAGAAGGATGCGATATCCGGACACGCGACCTGTCGGGTATGAAGCCGAACCCACAAGGGCCTGACCTATAATACAAATATCATGCCTGAACTTGAGCAACTCACCTACAAGGTCCAAGGAGACTCCTTCTCTGACGGATATCTGTATCAATGGGTAAAGCTCCTTGAACTTGTCAAATACAGGCATTATGAAGATCATCAGTGCAGTCGCAATCCCTATGTGGAGAGTGGTTTGTCTGTAAGTTTTCAGAAAGGTTTCCATCATCATCACACGATGTACAAACTCATCCGCATAGGCCAATAACCTCTCTCCTTCCACAGTTAGGTAAACCTTATGTTTCTTTACAGTAAAAAGTTTCATTCCGAACTGCACTTCAAGGGATTTTATCTGCTGGGTCACTGCTGACTGGGTTATGAACAGGGCCTCAGCGGCTTGTTCAAAACTCGCTTCCTTTGCTACAAAGTAAAAAGAGATAATCTGCTGGAAGTTTACTTGTGGTGGTCTCACGGCTACATTATACCTCACTTCAAAGCAATGTCAACTTGTTTCAGACAATTCGGGCGCTGCCTTCTCGGGCCACCCAGGACATCCTGCTTCTCCGGCGATTAGCACGCTTTCTTAGAGATCTTGATGATTTCCGCTGCCACGGCGTTGCTGAATATGAAAGGCATCACAATACGCTCCATTTATCCAGCACCGCTCTTACCTTTATCAACAGTTCATCCGGCGAAATGGGTTTTGTGATAAACTCGACTTTTCCCTCCTCAACACCTTTGTCGAGGACAATATCTTTCGTATAGCCGCTCATGAAGAGGGCCTTCATGTTGGGTTTCACACCTCTTATGACATCGTATGCATCTCTCCCGTTTTTTCTCGGCATGACGGAATCGAGGATCACGAGGTCAATATTGCTATGTTCCTCGAATTTGTCTATTGCATCCTTACCATCTATGGCTTCAATAATGGTATATCCGTGACCGGCAAGGATTCTTTTTACAAGAAGCCTTACGTCTGTATCATCTTCGGCAACAAGGATGGTCTCATTTCCCCGTTTGAATACAGGAGAGAAGGCATTTTCTTCTTCCACCACTGCTTCTACTACAGGCAGGTAGATAGAAAACGTTGTCCCCTTTTTAAGCGCGTACTGGATACATCCAAATATCCATTGTGCTGTTTTACAATGCCGTAGACAGTAGCAAGGCCGAGGCCGGTTCCTTTTCCGACCTCTTTCGTAGTACAGAAGGGATCAAATATCTTTTCCTTTGTTGCCTCATCCATGCCCGTACCTGTATCGGAGATCGAAAGGAGGGCATATTTACCCGGCTCACCATACCCGTGGTAACGGTTGAACTCTTCATCCAATTCCACCGCTTTTGTCTCTATGGTAAGCACTCCCCCCTGATACATAGCATCCCTCGCATTAGTGACAAGGTTAAAGGGTATCTGGTCGATCTGTGCTGCATCGGCCATGACAATGACGTCATGGGGAGTAAGGACAGTATATAGGGCAATATCCTCTGTAATAAGCCTTTTCAGAAGCTTTTCTGTTCCTCTAATAACATCGTTGACGCTAAGAACGTTTAACATTACCGGCTGCTGCCTGCTGAAGGCCAAAAGAACCTGGGTAAGTTGAGCCGCCTTCTGAGAACCTGAGAGTATCTGATCCACATAGATACGTAAAGGATCCCCCTCATCTATCTCTATTTGGAGGAGTGAACCATATCCCATGATGGCCATAAGGATGTTGTTGAAGTCATGGGCAATGCCGCCTGTGAGGGTTCCAATGGCCTCCAGCTTCTGGGACTGGCGGAGTCGAGTTTCAAGACGTTTAAATTCGGTCTGATAAAACAAACATTCTATAGCCCCCACCACATTTCCGGCTCCGTCATACAATGGCGCCGCATGGCCGGATAGAAAGGCGCCCTTCCCGTTATATATCCCAGGCACAAATGCCTCGGCGTGCAGT
>PNOM01000112.1 GCA_013824835.1 Syntrophus sp. (in: bacteria)
TTTGCCGGCCATCGAAGCAGACCGCTTCCCCGCTAAACCCATCTCATGAATAACATGAAAGAAGGTGGAGAGAAGAAAAGGGACATGTCATTTGATTTCTCAATCTGCCATATTCCGGTTTCTTGCTGCCTTCCATAGTCCCGAAGAGGAAAAACGCCTCCGGTACACTCTGGAAGGCGGTACGATCACTGTAGCAACGGAAGAATCTGATGGCCAGTATGTCAGGATTGAGGTATCCGATACAGGGATTGGTATTGAACCGGAGTATCTTCCGAACATTTTTAACCGTTTTTACAGGACTGAACGCGCATGGTCCCACTATCCACAGGGAGCCGGACTGGGCTTCTCTATCGTCAAATCGATCATGACTCTGCACAATGGTACCGTTGCCGTATAGAGCGTACCAGACAAAGGTACCATTGTGATTTTGAAGTTCTTCCAAGTTTAATTGTATACCGGGACATTTCATAATATGATTGTTCTGAATTAGTAAATATGCTATATAATTCAAACTATGAAACGGTTTAAAAGGTGCAAGAAACGTATGATGCCTCTTCTTCTCTGCTTTGTTCTCGCCCTTTCGTATATGCCTTTCTTCCATTGCCATGCCGAGGGTGGGCCGTCCCTTGGCCACGATCACCCCGAGGATGCTGCATCATATTTGGGGACAACATCAGTCATTTCATCTGGTCATTCTCATGAAGATAACGACGCGGAACAACACACGCATCACACCCATTTTCTTGTGGAGAGTCAGGGTATCTCCGCGAAATCGTTTAGCGGCGACAATCTGAAGTTAGACTTCACCCAATATTTCCTCGCTTCAGGGAAACTGTTCTTGTCTGATATCCATCGGGCAGGCGTCCTGATATTTCAGATCTTTCCCGGGAGTCATCCTAAAGACACTCTTCCGGTATTTTCAGGCCTTTCTCCCCCTGTAGTATAAATATCCTTCCATGCCAGGCAGTCCGGTATTTTCCGGGCTAACCTGCTATCCATCTGTCAATTCCCATAAGGAGTTATGCGATGAAGATAATGTTGACTACCGTGCTTCTCTTGCTCATGTCCTTGCAGCCTGCCTTTGCAGGATATCTGTTAAGCATGGGGGACGCAGAGAAGCTGTTGGTTGAAAATAGTATTGAATTGAGGGCAAAGAAACAAGACCTGAAAAAGTCCGATGCAGAGGTCACGGGAGCGAGGCTTTTGCCGAACCCTGATATTAAATACTATCTGGCAACAGAAGGAAGCGGGCCAAACAATAAGGAAAGCACTTATTCCGTGGTTCAGCCAATCGATTTTGCAGGAAAAAGAGGCAAGAGAATCGAAACGGCGGAGAAAAAAAGGGATGCGGGAAGGCTTCTCTTTGACTATGAGGCGCTGGCCATGGTTTCGCAAATGAAGCAGGTCTATTACCGGATACTCCTGCTGAAAGAAAATGAGAGGGCTATAACAGGTATCATCGAGATGTCGGAAGAGGTTGAGCGCAAAACAGCCTCTAAAGTGGATGTCGGCGATACATCCGAAGTCGATCTGATGAAGATCAGATCAGAAAAAAAGAAATTCCTGCGATTAATCGAAAATTTAAAGGCCGATATCGTAGTGGAGCGCAAAAAACTGGCCCTGACCCTTAACCTTCCGGACCTCGAATTTGTTCTTAATGAGAAGTTTCAATACCAACTCCCATCTCCGGACATAAATAAAATTGCTGAAGAAGTGCTTGAAACGAGGACCGACATCAGGGCTCAGGCAGCCGTTGTGGACGCATCAACCTCGTCTCTGGCCCTTGCAAAAAGGGAGGCTATACCCTCTATAGGTGTTGAAGCGGGGTACAGACGATGGGTGGGTGGATCTGATGGCGTTGTTTTTGGTTTGGCGATCCCTCTTCCCATTTTCGACAGAGGCCAGGGTAAAATTGCCGCCGCATTCGCTGAAAATGAAAAACAGAGACTCAACTACGAGCTCCTTAAAAGATATGCGGCCAACGAAATAAGCGTTCTTCGGGACAGGATCACCCATTACCAGGCGCGCATTGCCGATATGGCAGGGCAACTTCGGACCTCAAAAGAAATGACAAAGATATCCCGTATTTCCTACGAAGAGGGCGAAGCGAATCTCATCGAGCTACTCGATTCGGTGCGCTCTGAAAAGGACCTGATAATGGAATACAATAGCGCGGTGTATGAGTATTGGGCGTCAATATTCGAATTGGAACGAGCTACCAATTCAAGGCTTGTAAATGCCGGAGGAAAACCATGAAATACTTCACCCTGCTGTTGCTTATCATAATTCTGGTGCCCGGATGCGGGCAAAAACATGGCGATGGGGACCACCAGGGGACCGCGGTCAAGAGGACGGTGTGGACAAAGAAGTCGGAACTGTTTGTGGAGTATACCGAGCCAGGGGTGGCAAAGAAGAGTCAATTTCTTCTCCATTTTACCGAACTGGCTACCTTCAAGCCCATAACCGAGGGCTCTCTTATCCTGACATTCATACACCCATCGGGTGAATCTTTCTCAATAAAGATAGACAGCCCGACAAAACCGGGCATATTCAGGGCTGATGCGGTATTCAAAAACACGGGAAGGTATACAATGAAAGCGGCCCTTGCCGGTAAAACATTTTCGGATGAAATTATGATAGATGGTATTGACGTGAAAGGCGAAAGGGATCATGCCGACAAAAAGTCCTCTACGGAAAAAGAGGGATACTTGATTGCCTTTTCAAAAGAACAGCAATGGAGAATTGACTTCAAGACGGAAAGCCCTTTGAGACAGACAATTTCATCATCCTTTGTGTCCGCAGGAGAGTTTATTCCAATATCAAGCAACGAGGTTACCATATCGGCTCCTCTCACAGGCATTCTATCGGTCTCCAAACGCCTTCCTTTTCTCGGCCAGAAGATAAATAGAGACGAAGCAGTTGCGCAGATTGAGCCGGCCGTTTCTCAGCAAGGAGGAATTGGCCAATTGAGCGCTGCATACGCGGAATCGAAAAACCGGGCGGCCCTTGCGCAAAAGGAACATGACCGCGCAAAACGTCTTTACGAAGCAAAAGCAGTGCCAAAGAGGAGACTTGAGGAGGCTGAGCTTGCCCTCGACAGCGCCAGGGCGGCCCTCAGTCCTCTCGAACGGGCTATGGAGAGCATCAAGAAAGGTACATTCGAGGGTAGAATCATGGTCAGGTCGCCCCTCAAAGGAACGGTTGTCGAGCTGCTTGTTTCTAACGGGAAAGCCGTTGAGGCAGGACAGCCTCTCATGCGGATCATCAATACATCAATGCTTTGGTTGAGGGCCAATATACCGGCTACTGAGATAGGAAGGATAAAGGGCTTCAGTCAGGCAACATTTTCTGTCGCCGGAGTCGGGTCGGGGTTCAAGCCCACGAGACTTGTAGCGATCAACGATGTGGTCGATGCCAAAAGCAGGACTGTGCCCGTGATTTTTGAAGTGAGCAACCCGCAGGGTGTGTTCAAGGCAGGAATGTTTGCGGACGTCTCCATCAGAACCGGGCAAGTGGAAAATGGTGTGACCCTTCCCGAGGAAGCTTTGTTCGAGGATGAAGGCCGGTTTTTCGTGTTCGTACAAAAAGATGGAGAATCTTTCGAGCGAAGAGAGGTCAGTGCGGGAATTCGCGGCAATGGTTATGCCCATATAACAAAGGGAGTAGAGGAAGGCGAGCGGATTGTGACAAAGGGCGGCTATTACGTGAAACTCGCATCCCTGTCATCGCGGATGCAGCAAGGTCACGGACATGAGCACTAACATGGAGATTACCGGATATGTTGGATAAAATAACAAAGATTTGCCTTGACAATAGACTGATCCTGATAGCAGCATCCATCCTCTTTATCTTTGTGGGCGGGTATGTTGCATCCCACATGAAGGTTGATGTGTTTCCTGACCTGACAGCCCCCACAGTCACCATTATTACAGATGTCCACGGCATGGCCCCTGAGGAGATCGAGGCAGCGGTCACCTTTCCCATAGAAACCGCCCTTAACGGAGCCACAGGTGTGAGAAGGGTCCGGTCCCAATCTAACGTCGGTTTGTCCACGGTTTACGTGGAATTCGACTGGGGAACAGATATATATCGTGCCCGTCAGGTGGTGAATGAGAAGCTGCAACTCGTCTCTTTATCCCTTCCTGCGGGCTTTGTGCCTGTTCTCGCCCCCATCTCTTCCATTATGGGTGAGATCATGTATATCGGTCTTCTCAGTGCCCGCCATTCCCTTATGGAGACAAAGGAGGTTGCTGACTTTGTGGTAAGGAGACGCCTTCTTTCCATTCCCGGCGTTTCCCAGGTGGTCAACATAGGAGGTGAGACAAAACAGTACCAGGTGAACATTGACTCACACAGGCTCGCTGTGTACGGGCTATCGGTAAACCAGGTGCTTGAGGCGGTGAAGGGGTCGAATGAAAATTTCTCAGCAGGGGTGATGAAATCAGGGGGTCAGGATTACCTTATACGGGGCATCGGCAGAATGCGGTCTGTCGCAGATCTTGAAACATCTGCCATCGGGCTCGGGGGAGGTATCCCGATACTCGTGAGGGATGTGGCAACCGTCAAAGCTGGCCCGGCATTCAGAATCGGCGATGCTTCAGTCGACGGTAAACCTGCCGTGATTCTTGCGATTCAGAAGCACCCAGACACAAATACCGTCGAGCTTACGAAAAGGCTTGAGACAGTCCTCGCGGAGATCAAAAAAACACTTCCCGAAGGCATGGTGATCGACACTGATGTCTTCCGACAGGCAGATTTTATCCGGAGGGCAATAGAGAACGTGCTGCGCGTGCTGGTGGAGGGCGGCATTCTTGTCTTCATCATCATTATGCTGTTTCTGGGTAATATGAGGGCAACGATTATATCCGTGACCGCTATACCTCTTTCCCTGATATTCGGGACTCTGGTGCTCAAATATTTTGACGTCACGATCAACACGATGACCCTGGGCGGTATGGCTATAGCAATAGGGGTAATAGTGGACGACGCCATTATATATGTTGAAAATGTATACAGGAGGCTCACGGAAAATCATGCCCTGCCGGATAATGCCCGGCAACTACCCCTTAAGGTGATATTCCGTGCCTCAAGAGAGATCCGCGGGCCTATTATCAGCGCGACCCTGATCATCATAGTCGTTTTTGCGCCTCTCTTCTTCTTGAGCGGCATGGAGGGACGGCTCTTAAGGCCCCTTGGAATGTCGTACATGATTTCAATAGGCGCTTCGCTCATCGTGGCATTGACAGTAACCCCCGCTATGTGTGCATACCTTCTTCCAAGAGGAGGTCCCACGGGAAAAAACGGCGACAGCGCCCTTGTGAGGTGGCTCAAGAAGTTGTATAAACCTTTGCTTGGTTTTGCTCTGCAAAAACCTGTTTTAATCATTGTCGCCGCCCTGTGTGTATTTGTTCTGTCTCTTGTTCCGCTGCTCTTCATGGGGAGATCGTTTCTCCCCCCCTTCAACGAGGGTTCGCTGACAATCATGATTGCGGTAGCACCCGGGACCTCCCTTGAAAAATCATCCGAAATAGCAGCCCTTGCAGAACAGATACTGCGTAACCATAAGAACGTCACAAAGACATCAAGAAAGACCGGAAGAGGGGAGCTTGATGAGCACGGAAAGGCTGCGAATGCTTCGGAGATTGACACAAAGCTGGATCTTGGCAAAAGGAGACTTGACAGCGTACTATCTGAACTCCGTGCTTCTATGGCATCAATACCTGGTACTATCATCACCTTTGGCCAACCCATCAGTCACAGGATTGACCACATGCTTTCAGGAACAACTGCGAACATTGCGGTGAAGATATTCGGTCGTGAATTGTTCAGGCTACGGGCCATAGCAGAGGATGTACGATCCGAAATGAGTCAGGTAGAGGGAATAGCAGACCTTGCCATCGAGCAACAGGCTGATATCCCGCAGGTGCGCATCGTCCCCAGGAGGTCAGAGCTTCTGAAGTACGGTCTGTCCGTATCCCAGGTTGCAGAGGCAACGGAGGTTGCCATGTTTGGAAAGGTGGTGTCGAGGACCCTTGAAGGGGACAGGGGTTTCGATATCCTCGTGAGGTTCGACGACAGCGCAAAAAAGGATATCGAGAGTGTGAAGGCCGTCCTTGTGGATACTCCCGGAGGCGCGAAAGTCCCCCTTTCAGCGGTTGCGGACATCTCTTCAGCAAAGGGTCCCAATAGCATCAGCAGAGAGAACGTGCAGAGAAAAATGGTTGTCCAGGCGAATGTTTCGGGGAGGGATTTGAGGAGCGTCTACGAAGACGTTAACTCGCGGATCGAAAAGAATTTAAAACTACCGCCAGGCTACTACATTGAATATGGCGGCCAGTTCAAGAGCGAGGCAGAGGCGTCAAGGATGATCGGGATCTTGAGTTTGCTGTCTCTACTGGCCATATTTCTGATCCTTTACATGGAGTTCAGATCTTTCAGACTTACCGTGTTGGTTATGGTTAATCTGCCCCTGGCCTTAATAGGAGGCATCATCGTTATTTTCTTGACCGGCAGGGTGGTAAGCATTGCCTCAATTGTAGGCTTCATAACGCTCTTCGGCATTGCCACGAGAAACGGCATCCTGCTTGTGTCCCATTACCGGCATCTTATGACAGCCGAAGGCAAGAGTTTAAGAGACGCAGTGTTCCAGGGATCAATGGAAAGGCTGCGCCCGGTTATAATGACGGCCCTTGCAGCAGGTCTTGCCCTCGTTCCCTTTGCCATGGCTGCGGATAAGCCGGGCAACGAGATTTTATCGCCCCTGGCAATCGTCATACTGGGCGGACTTCTCAGCTCGATGCTTCTCAACATGGTCGTGCTGCCGTCGCTTTATCTAAAATTCGGGAATAGGGGAGGCTTACAAACAGATGTAGGAAAAGAAGCTGCATAAATACTAAGGAGGAAAATTGTGAAAACCCTTGCAGGAAGAATACTTTTCATGGCCCTGATAGGCTTCGTAGCGGTTGGTTGCTCTACCGTGTCGAGCCAGATAAAAATGAAATCTCAAAATGTACGCACAGATGTTTTTACTGAGGTCGATGGAAAGACGGCGTTGGTTCATCAGGGATTTGCCGACCTCGTAATCAAGGCATCTGTAAAGACCCATTCGGGGGATCATCCCTTATGGTGGATAAAGGACAGCCATGGAAGACATGGCTACCCCGTTGTATTCAATATTGACGGGCAGGCAGCAGTCTGGAAAGTAAATCCGGG
>PNOM01000113.1 GCA_013824835.1 Syntrophus sp. (in: bacteria)
CCGTAGAATTGAGAGATACTATTATAAAAAGGAGGTCAACATTATGCCGATTATGACGAGAGATAGTATAATCGTTCCGTTGGATGTGCCGAAGGGAATGCGTGACGCCTATGTTGACAATTATATGGCTATCACCAGGTCGAGCGGGCGGCTGATGCTCTTTGCAGGAGATCAGAAGGTTGAGCACCTGAATGGAGATTTTTACGGAGAGGGGATCCATTCCGATGATAATAGCCCTGAACACCTCTTCAGGATAGCATCTCAGTCAAAGATAGGCGTTTTTGCGGCCCAGCTCGGGCTTATCGCACGGTATGGCATGGACTATCCCGATGTCCCCTATTTGATTAAAATGAACTCAAAGACGCCCCTTGTAGAAACGTCCCAGGATGACCCGGTAAGTCTCCAGTGGTATGATATGGATCAGATAATGGAATTCAAGGAAAATAGCGGCCTTAACATCCTCGGCGTCGGTTTCACGGTCTACCTCGGCAGCGAGTACGAGACGGATCTTCTTCTCCAGGCTGCCCAGCTTATTTACAATGCCCACATGAACGGGCTCCTGACTGTTTTATGGATGTACCCCCGGGGCAAGGCAGTAAAAGACGAGAAAGACCCCCACCTGATAGCCGGGGCAGCGGGTACTGCTGCATGTCTTGGATCAGATTTTGCGAAGGTCAATTACCCGAAGAAGGCTGGTTGTGAATCAAGCGAGGTCTTTAAGGAGGCAATTCTTGCCGCGGGCCGTACAAAGGTTGTCTGTGCCGGTGGATCAAGCGAATCGGTTGAAAAGTTTCTTGAGCAGCTCCATGAGCAGATCCATATAAGCGGCGCTGCAGGGAATGCAACAGGGAGGAATATCCATCAGAAATCGCTGAAAGAGGCAATCAGGATGTGTAATGCCGTCTATGCAATTACCATTGAAGATGCGAGCGTGGACAAGGCATTAATGATATATAACTATAAGTAGATTCACGCAGACTCATATCCGCGGTATGAAACGGTTCTATTAACCAAAAGAGGAGGATCAACATGAAGCGCCCTTTACTCACCAGTATTTGTTTGTTCATGATTTTGTTTACCTTTGTTTTCAACGCTGCCGCTGCTCCGTACAAGCATCCAAAAACGGGTGTCTCATTCCCTGAATTGGTGGGAGATGTAAGTCTTGTGAAAGTAACAGACTTTGAAAAGGAATATCCTGGTCTTGGTGTCGGGATTTCATATCGTGCCGATACATTCAAAGGGGATGTGTATATTTACAATTTGAGTATGGGGCAAGTTCCAGCAGGTATTGCAGCACCGGTCATTACAGGACAGTTTGAACAGGCCATGGGCGATGTCTATACACTGGAAAAAAGGGGATCGTACAAAGACCTCGTGGTGCAGATTAAACAGGAGACGGTTCAGGTCGGCAACTTTCCTTTTCTGCACAGCATGATGACCTACACACAGGATGATATTAAACGGGTATCTCATCTCTATTTAACGGGCTACAAAGGTCAATTCCTAAAGGTAAGGATCACCTACTTTTCAACCGATGCTGCAAAGGGAGAAAAAACACTGGCTGCATTTATCAATATGATAGGCAATAATCTTAAATAGTTATGGTATTATCAGACCATCGAGAAACGGGAGGTCCCTGTGATTTTTGATAAAATGAAGTATGTGAAGGTCTTTTTATTTTTAGCAATAGCACTCTCTGCGCTCTCCAGCGTTATGTACTGTAGCCCTGTAACGAATATGACCAGGGATGGTGAATACTATCTCATGTCAGGCAAATATCAGGATGCCATCGACATATACACCAGGGCGATTAACCTGAACCAGAATGATACAGAGGCCTACTTGGGCAGAGGGACGGCCTATGAAATCATGGGTTACCCTCACAAGGCCCTTGACGACTTCAACAGCGCAGCCGCCCTGGTTCCCCGTGACCCGGGTGTTTATATTAACCGCGGTGTTGTCCATGAGGTGTTGGGTAATTATGACGCTGCCCTGAAAGATTATACTGTGGCCATCACGCTGGACAATAAAAATGCGAGCGCTTTTTCTCACCGTGGTGATGTGTGTATGGAATTAGGGGATTCCACGCAGGCCTTTGAGGATTACAGGAGCGCTGCACGGTTAGGCCACACTGAATCCCAGAACCTGCTCCGGTCTAAGGGTATGACGTGGTAAAAAAAGAAAGAGAGGATGTGCGCATCCTCTCTTTCCATATGAATCTATATAAATTGTTTCTAAATCTGGCTCTTTTCCTTTGCCGCGTTCTTGCCGGCAATGCGCCCAAAAACAATACAGTCAGCCATGGCCACCCCGCCGAGACGGACAGCGCCGTGTACCCCACCGGAAACCTCTCCGGCAGCATAGAGCCCTTTAACGGGTTTAAGATCAAAACCCATGACCTGAGCATTATTATCGATCACCAGTCCACCCATGGTATGATGGACCTTGGGCCAGAGCCTTGCAGCATAAAAAGGTGGGGTAACCGTCGGTTTGGCGTCCTGGAAGATCATGCAATCAAGATCGGCATCCTTCTTTTTCTCAACAAAGGAGTTCCATTTGGCGATCTCAGCCGTGAAAGCCTCAAAAGGTATATTGTAGTTCTTGGCCAGGTCTTCCAGGGTGTCGAATTTCTTGATGGCACCTGCCTCCATGCCTTTCTGAAGGGCATTTGGAAATACCTGTTTGGGTACCGCATAGGAATCACCCATAATGATAACCGGATTGCCGATGAGGATGATCGCGTCCGCCCGTTCCTTGCGGTTTCCTGTTTCCTTGAAAAAACGCTTGCCTGTCTTTGGATTGATCATGGGTCCATAGCCGACAAGTCTTTCGCAAAAGAGGGGAACATGGCCGAATCCCTTTTCATCCGGGCTTGTCCAGGGACCAAGCTGAATCCAGTCCATTTGGAGATCCATGGCTCCTGCCATACACGCGGCCAGTAATGCCTCACCTGTTGCTCCCGGCTGGTTTGTGGAGCCAAATTTGTCTGTGAGCCGTGGATCTTCTATCTGACGGAGTGCAAGATCCTGGGAGAACCCTCCGGAAGTCAGGACAACAGCCTTCCGGGCTTTGATATAAGCCGTCTTGCCCGATTTCTCATCAGGAAATTTATATCCTGTTCGTACCTCTATACCGACAATCCTTCCTCCTTTATCGGACACGAATCGCACGAGCTTTGTGCGGGTCTGTACCTTGATGCCGAGGGCATTGACCTTATCAAACAGTTTGTTGACCACTTCAGACCCGGAAGCGTTAATGGTCTGGTGGGCCCTCTTTACTGAATGGCCTCCATGGAAACCGACTTTAGCAAATCGGGCGCCCAGGCTTTGGCACCATTCGAGGGCGCTATTGGACTGTTCGGCTACGGTTTTGGCCAGACCTGGATGATTCAGGTAAAGCCCTGTCTTCATCATGTCGTTATACATGATGTCTGCCGAGTCCTGTATCCCCGCTTCCTTCTGCATTTTTGTCCCTGCAGCGGAAAAATCCCCGCCATTGATGATCGAGTTGCCCCCGTGAACAAACATTTTTTCGATGACTGTCACGGTGGCCCCTGCATTTTTTGCCTCAATGGCTGCAGCCAGACCGGCAAATCCACTGCCGATAATGACTACATCGTAGGTCTCATCCCATTTCTTCGGCATAGGGTTTAAGGCAGCAGCAGTCTCTTTAGGATTTACAGCGAGGCCTCCTAAGGCAATACCTGCTATTGCGGCGGCTCCACCCGTTGATTTTAAAAAAGCACGTCGTGATGGGTTCTTGGGTTTCTTTTCGTCTTCGCTCATAAAAACCTCCTCTGAAATTGTGGAATGTGCCGGCTTGAGTGTTTACCAGTCAAGGGCTGAAGTTCTGAACCGTACCGGCGTCACATTTCCGTGACAGTGCCCCGTGTTTTAATGCTCTATTAATTGTCCTGCAATTTCGGATAATATTCAAGGAAATAATTACAATGTGGGGTATCAGAAAAGACTTCCAATCATAAGACTGATAATCGTGATGCCTGTAGCAAGGGCAATGAAACCGATGATCACGGAGATAACCCTGAACCAGTGTTTTGGAGGGCCTGTCATGAGCGTCTCTATCCGTTCCCCTTTTATTGCCCTTGCGTGTTCAGCAGGTCTCTCTTTAAGGAATTCCTCTTCGCTCAGACGTCCGGTAAAGATCACCTCGTCGAAGGGGAATTTCTCTCCCCTGAGATGGGTGTGGATATAGTGGAAGACAAAGATAAAGCCTATGGCGAGAAATGCCTCATCACTATGGACAATCGTTGCGATGTTGAGCGTCCATCCCGGGAGGAAGGATGCAAAAAAGGTCGGGAACCAGAGAAAAAGCCCCGAGATGCCGATCATGGCAACGCCCCAGAAGACGGCCCAATAATCGAATTTCTCCCAGTAGGTCCAGCGGTCGAACTCAGGTTTTGGACCACAGCCTAAAAACCATTTCACATTCCTGTACATGTCTTTCAGGTCCTGCAACCGGGGGACCATAGAATCAGGGCCTGTCAGGAAGGCAAGGAAGGAGACCTGTGATTTATATCTGAAAAATATAAAGAGATAGACGAGATGGGCAAGAAAATAGCCGAAGGTAACCAGGGCAAGGACGCGATGGATATATCCCGCTGACTCAAATCCCCCGATAAAGGAGACGAGGTAATGTGCCCAGGTCTTGTCGCTGTATTTCAAGGGAATACCGGTCAGGGCAAGGCCAAGAAAGCTTGTCATTACAATGATATGCATGACTCGCTGAAAACGGTTGAAACGGCGGATATAGACAGGGTGTTCAGTTGTCATGATCTTTTTCCTCTTCGCCATTCGCGAATCCGTTCTATCCACGACCTTGGGAGCCAGAGAATTGTGTGGACGGTAAAGAAACCGAATACCCCGATGAGCAGGACAGTCATGAAAATCCATACATAATACAGGGTCGGTGAACTCTTTCGGTCCTTATAATCTGCATGAACGATAAATTGTGAAAAGTTTTTATTTGCCCCGGGATGGCAGCTCCGGCATGTTTCGAGGAGATGACCCTTTGATATCCTTGAATGGGGATCAGATTTAGGCAGGATATCATGGGAACCGTGGCAGTCAATACATTTTGCAACCCGGGTAAAACCCAGGTTGGTGATTTTGCCGTGATAGGTATGACGGTATGTTTCGAGGAGCTTGCTGTGACAGTTTCCGCACTCGCGGATTGCCTCGAGCTTCCAGGAGGTGGTTTTTACCTCCTGTACATGATGGGCCGGATGGCAGCCTGTGCAGTCAGGGGCCTTTTTGTTTCCCCTCTTCAGTTCCCGTCCATGGATGCTTGTTTCAAATGCCTTTGCAACGTCTTTATGGCAGGCGCCGCATGTGGCGGGGATGTTGGCAGGATAGACCCGTGAAGTCTTATCACTGGCGCGCTTTATCCCATGGGCGCCATGGCAGTTGCTGCAATTGGCCGCTACAGGGTGACCGGATGCAACAATTGTTTTCCCATGGATACTGTCCATATATTGGCTGTATGCATTTCCAACCGGAATGTTATACTTCTTGACTATTTCGGGGTTTTCGTGACACCCTGAGCAGGTCCGGGGAAGATTGGAGGCATGGACAGGGGAACGGGGATCCCTGTTTTTCAGCATCCCATGACCTCTGCCGTGACAATCGAAACAGGTGGCGGTGTCTTTTTGTCCTCCCTTTTTTGCGGCATGCACCCCTGCCTTATATTCCGAGTAGGGCGTCTTATGACATGTCCCACAGACAGAGTCAGTCAAGCTGCTGGCCTTCTGGACAGTATGATATTCATGACATCCGCTGCATATCTGGTTTGCCCCTGCCTTTGCTGAATGGGCACTCCGCTGGTTTTCTTTATGAGATTTTACATGACATCCGCTGCAGCTTGCTTTTTTAAGAGGGCCTTCATGGGGCAATTCCTTGATATCATGACAGCTTACACACTGAAGATTGGCATGTATCGATTTATTAAAAGAGTCGTGGTCAAAAAAGAGGGATATGGTTTTCCCGTCCGGTCTTTTTCCTTCCAGGCCTTTTTCACCATGACAGGCCATGCAGTCATCATTCGGGATCGATGCACTCCATGCAATGGCAGAAAAATGAAATGCAAAGAAAAGAACAACATAGTACAGAAGACTGTTTTTCTTCAATTTCTTCCATCTCCCGTCGGATTAAGACGCAATGATAACCCCTTTTCGGCGCTGTTTCTCAGGGTACGACGAAATTAAACTTATGACACTGGGCGCAGAAATTTTCCGACTTGCCATGCTGGCGATGGCAGGCATTGCAGTCGAGGCCGGTCCCGTAGTGGGGTGATGTGTGGGGGTTCTCAGGTTTTACCTTTGCTGTCTTTTCCTTGAGCTTCTCAGGATTATGACAGGTCACGCACTGCTTCATTGGGACTTCAGTTTGTTTTTTCACCTTACCATGGCATTTTTCGCAAGAGACGCCGCTCAACTGGTGGATATGGCCTCCAGGGAGTTTTCCACCAAGGCGCAACGTATCAATGTGGCATTTTTTGCACCCTTCGTAATTCATCTTCTTGATATCATTATGGCCGGCTGGAAGAGCTTTCTCCTTACCGTGGCAGAGAGCGCAATTTTCAGGTTGTGAGGTGGCCATTTTCTTTGGCGCTGCAACAGATGTCATAGCTATGCCAAGAGTGAGGATGAGGACGAGGAGACAAAGAGGAGTATGTATCCTGGCCTGTTGCGCTGTTTCGAACACCCTTTTGTCTTTTTCTGTCATCTTCATAAAGCACCTCTTTTTTATTTAATCATAAAACCTTTTATTGTGCAATCATTCAAAAGAGAAAATGTCAAGCCAAAGTAGAAATGTCCGGTTTTTACCAAAATAGAAATGTCCGCTTTTTATGTTTTTGTTTGTATTGGTTTTCCCTTTTTTTAAGCGACTTTTTCTTTTTGTGAATAAGCGTGATTTCTTGAACCATGCTTTATTTTGAATCTCCGCCAGGGATGGTCCTTTGCAGGAATATATATCTTCCTTGCCATCCTGGCTTTTGTTGGCTTGATAACAACTGCCCTGGTGATAAGAGCCAGATCTATCTCTTTATACTTAAGATAGCTTCCGTTGTTTCGGACATGCATAGAACCGTCTAGTCTATCTTCTACTATAACCGAGGTTATTCTCC
>PNOM01000114.1 GCA_013824835.1 Syntrophus sp. (in: bacteria)
CTTTCTCCGATCTGTCCCTTGAGACGCCCCTCCATGATGAGAGCGATGATACCATGATGGATACCATGAGGAGCGATGTGGATGTTGAGGAGATAGTGAGCGAAAAAGAAGAGTCGGACATAATGGCAAAAAGAGCCATGGAATTTAAGGGGACCCTGAATGATAAGGAAGTCTTTGTGTTCGATAATCGTGTAATGGCAGAGGACCGTATTACCCTTCAGGAGATTGGTGAAAGGTTTCAAATATCCCGGGAACGGGTAAGACAGATAGAGTGCAGGGTTATCAGCAAATTCAAAGATCAATACAGAAGTGAATTGTCAGCGATGAGTGCGTAGATGAAGATAGAAAAAATATTATCAAATCCCGCAGGCGGAGATGTCTCCCTCAGTGTGCTTTCCCCCCCGACAAGTGCAATGGGAGCGCTCCGCCTTTTACAACTTCATGTTCAAAGTTCGGGGTTCAAGGTTCAACGTTGAACATAGAACGTTGAACGTAGAACAGAATTCCTCATCTTCACGTCCTGCGTCCCACGGTAATACCCTTGCGGTGTAGTTCAATCGGAATGATTCCCCGTAGCTTGCTGCGGGGTAACAACATTCCCTCGCCCCTCCGGGGGAGAGGGTAGGGTGAGGGGGATGTGGCTCTTATTCCACTGATACCCCGTTGCTTGCAGCGGGGAGTTTCATTAACATAAAATTTATTGAAATAAGAAAGTCTAAACCTGTATACTTCATTACAGACGTGAAGCCGGCAGAGTGCATTGGGTGCAAGGCCGGGGTGCATGCCCAATATTGAGTAGGTATTGTTTAAATGCCGCAAGTATAAGCCTGTGAGCATATAATAAAGATAAAGAAGGGGGTTAGACTATGACAGCGAGAATCATACGGGGAACAGAGATAGGTCCTGTTATAAGGGACGAAATCAAAGAGGAAACAGCCCGTTTATTAGAGCAACACGGGGTTGTGCCGGGCCTTGTAACCATTATCGTGGGTCAAAACCCTGCATCGATCAGTTATGTGACCGCCAAGCAGAAGGCTGCAAAAGAGCTTGGTTTTTATTCCCTCCAGGAGGACGTGCCTGACGATGTTACTGAAACAGCGCTCCTTGAACTGATAAGTACCTATAACAGTGATCCGAGGATTCACGGCATACTTGTGCAACTGCCCCTCCCCAAGCATATTAATGAGACAAAGGTGCTTTATGCCATAGACCCGGACAAGGATGTAGACGGATTCCATCCCGTTAATGTGGGAAGGCTCATGATAGGCGAAGCGAAGTTTTATCCTTGTACGCCCTATGGGATTCAGCAGATGCTTATGAGAAGCGGGATTACCATTGACGGCGCAGAGGTTGTGGTTGTGGGCAGGAGTAATATCGTGGGGAAGCCTATTTCAATGATGCTTGTTCAGAAGGCAGAAGGGGCAAATGCAACGGTCACCATGTGTCATACGGGTACAAAGGACCTTGCGTTTCATACAAGAAGGGCGGATATCCTGATTGTTGCTGCGGGAAGACCGAATGCAATTACCGCTGACATGGTGAAAGAGGGTGCCGTGGTTGTTGACGTGGGTGTCAACCGGATTGGAATGACACCGGAAGGGAAGGCAAAACTCTGCGGAGACGTGGATTTTGAGTCAGTAAAAGAGAAAGCATCGGCGATTACGCCTGTTCCCGGAGGTGTGGGTCCCATGACCATAACGATGCTCATGCTGAATACCTTAAGGGCAGCCCAATCAATGACGGGAAAGATATGATTCCGGGACTCCGTGGGTGATGAGGCTCAATATTCCGTTTATCAATAGCTTTTTCAAGGGAGGTCTTTTCCGTGACTGATATACTGTTATTCGTGGCTCTGGTTCTGCTGGTCGTCGCGGTGATTGGCCTGCTCATGCTCCTGAGAAAGTCATCACAAGCCGATACCCCTGTGCTTGCTTCCCGTCTTGATGCTTTCGAGAAGGCACAGGAGCGTACCGAACGAGCAGTCAGAGAGGAAGTAGCCCAGAGCAGAGACGAATTGGGTAAGGCCGCGAGAGAGCAACGGCAAGAACTCACAGAAGCCTTCAAGACCTTCGGTGATTCCGTGGTGCAACGAATGATGGATGTTGCCAACTTGCAGAAGGGGCAACTTGATGCATTTTCCGATCAACTTGCCTCTTTCGCAAAGACGAGCGGGGAACGACTTGACGGTGTCCGTGCCGAATCCGCCACCGGAGCAAAACAACTGCGTGAGGAAGTGGTAGCAACCCTAATCAGCATTTCCGAGACTATGGCCAAGACAATGGGTGAGTTGGCTAATGCCCAAAAGGCTCAGCTTGAAGTCATGTCATCCGTGATTGGGAAGCTTTCGGATTCAAATGAGAAGAAACTGGAGGCGATCAGGGTAACGGTGGAAGGCAAACTCCAAAGCATGCAGAACGACAATGCCAAACAACTCGAACAAATGCGGCAAACCGTGGATGAAAAACTCCAGGGGACGCTGGAAAAACGTTTGGGCGAGTCCTTCAAACAAGTAAGCGAACGTCTGGAGCAAGTTCACAAGGGGCTTGGGGAAATGCAGACACTTGCCACGGGTGTTGGCGATCTCAAGAAGGTACTGACGAACGTCAAGACTCGTGGGACATGGGGTGAAGTACAGCTCGGTGCAATATTGGAGCAAGTGCTCAATCCTGACCAGTTCGCTACGAATGTGGCAACGAAAGATGGCGGTGAGCGTGTAGAGTTTGCAATCAAGTTACCGGGGCAAGGTACGAACATTGATGAGACTGTCTGGCTCCCGATAGACGCCAAGTTTCCTGTCGAAGACTATCAACGTTTGGTCGAGGCTCAAGAACGGGCTGATATAGAAGGCGTTGAGGCAGCGGGAAAGCAACTGGAAAATCGTGTTAAAGCTTGTGCGCGAGACATCAGCGAAAAGTATTTAAACCCGCCAAAGACGACGGACTTCGGCATCTTGTACTTACCCATAGAGGGTCTTTTTGCCGAAGTTATTCGCAGGATGGGTTTGACCGAGGTCACCCAAAGAGAGCACCGTGTTGTTATCGCAGGTCCAACTACATTGTGGTCGATTTTGAACAGCCTTCAGATGGGCTTCCGCACACTGACTATCCAGAAGCGTTCCAGCGAAGTATGGAACCTCCTCGCGGCCGTCAAGACCGAGTGGACAAAGTATGGAGACGTCCTGGAGGCAGTGCAAAAAAAGCTGCAACAGGCATCGGACACTATCGAGAAGGCCAAAACGAGATCAAGGGCCGTCGGAAGGAAACTTAAGGACGTGCAAGAGCTTCCAGCCGGTGAGGTCACTGCCTTGCTTCCCCCAACTTTACTGGAAGATGATATAGAGGTTAGTGACGGCGATAGGGTGGATGGTGATTAGATGCAGTTTGAACCTCGATATGTTTACAGATGAGCGCTTTGATTGCGTTACCGTTCAGGAGGTCTGTGAAGAAATTTTCAGGACGCAGAGATTCAAAACAAAGTATCCCTGGAGAAGTGACTATAAGGGCAGGATACATCCTATTCAATGGCCCGTTCTTATCACCTTGTTCCACCTCGTTGAAAACTCAAAGTGAAAAACAGAGAGAATAGATTGAAAAGCTACCATAGTTATTGGATAATAGAAATGAGGGTTTGATATGAAAGGCTTTACGCAAACCGCCGACACCATGAAGCATGGAGGCACAGATGGTGAATGAGGATATTCTGAAAGAAGCCGCAGAACGGATAGTTTCCCGTTTTCACCCGCAACGGATCATCCTTTTCGGGTCCCAGGCCCGTCAAAGCGCGGATGAGAGAAGCGACGTAGACCTTCTAATCATATGCTCATTGAAAGGCAACCGCCGCAAACTGACGGTGGCCATGGACAGGGCGCTAAGAGGTTTGCCGATTGCCAGAGATATCGTAATTCTTACCCCTGAGGAATATGACCGTGATAAAGAGATTCCGGGTACTGTAGCCCGGCCTGCTTCCAGGGAAGGCAAGGTGCTCTACGAAGCCGCTTGATTCTGTCATACTGAAAAAGGTGAGTGAGTGGATAGCGTACGCTGAAGAAGACCTGGCTTTCGCACGTCACGGCCTCACTATGGCTAAGCCTGCTCACAGAAGCATTGCTTTCCATGCCCAGCAATGTGTGGAAAAGCTTCTGAAAGCTTATCTTGTGTACCACGGCATTGATTTTCCTTTCACCCACAACATTTCTCGACTCTTGGAACTGGCCGATGAGTTGACGGGTTGGCTTGATGATTTGGCAGAAGCTGAAGAGCTGACGCCCTTTGCCACGACCGCCCGCTATCCCGGCGAGACCATGAGAGTGTCGAAGAGGGAGGCGATTAGGGCTGTGAACATTGCCGAAAAGACCTTTACAAAGGTCAGGGAGCGGTTTGCACAAGAGGGCGTGAAATTATCAAAAGTAATTCAATGAATTTGATTGTTTAAGCAATGGACTGAGCAGAACATCGTTGAGCCTGCTTCCGATCCGAAGTGGTATTACGGTCGATACGAGAAAGCGGAATCCGAAACGTCAGGGCAGGGTGAGCAGGCGGTGTTGTTGTTTGGGCGGTGTCGAAGCGATGATACGCAAGCTGCGGATCAAGACGTAGTCGGAAGCCAGTATCCGCTTAGCATAGGGGAACAGGAATTCTTTGTTGACTTGCTCTTTTATCACCTGAAACTTCGTTGTTTTATTGTAATAGACCTTAAGATGCGTGCTTTTGAGCCCAAGTTTTCCGGGTGATAAACACATTTTACGTATGAATTCAGTAATAATTGTTTGATTTTTATAGAAAATTGGCTTAGCTTAAATAATTAAGCATTAAATCAATGGCGCTGTTGGAAAAACAACAGAAAGGAGAAGAAGAAATGGGAATTGCTTTATCTGTTGAGAAAATGTCGATTGAAGAGAAATTTCAAACTATGGAAACTATTTGGGATGACTTATGTAAAAAAGCAGATAGCATACCCTCACCACCGTGGCACGAGAAAGTTTTGAATGATAGAGAAAATGGAATTAGCAATGGAGGAGATATATTTGTTGATTTGAATACTGCTAAGAAAAATATAGAAAACTCCATAGCATGAAAATTAAAATACTTACATCTGCAAGCCAGGACTTGATTGATGGTTACCGGTTTTATGAAAAGCAATCTGAAGGTCTTGGTTCATATTTTTTAGACACACTTTATTCAGATATTGATTCATTAGCAATCTTTGGCGGGATTCATCCGATATATTTCAATAAATACAACCGATCATTATCTAAACGATTTCCTTTTGCCATTTATTATCGCATAGAAAATAAGACAGTGCTTGTATATGCGATTCTTGATTGTCGTCGGAATCCGGCGTGGATAAGAAAAAAAATCAAATGAAAAGATAAAAAGCCAATGCGCCAGACGCACGTTCCACGCGCCGGTGAGCTTTATTATATTGTCTATAGTGTTTCTTGGCCTGAAGCCGCGTAGAATACCGCGAAGGAGAGAAGTTTTATGGCACGTCTGACGGATCAGGAGAAACAGGATATTGTCCGCTACCTGGAGGCGGATAAGCCTCTGCCGGAAAAGTACCGCTTTCTGCTTTTTGAGGAAAAGCGGGAGGTGGAACTGGTCTGGAACGGGAAGACCAATGAGGTCTGCAACATCGTGCTCCCCTTTCAGGTCATCGAGCAGGTGGACGAGCCCCGCTCGGAGAAGGACAGGTCTATGCAGGGGACCCTCTTCGACATGGATGCCCGTGGCCGCCAGCTTATGGGGTGGACAAACAAGCTTATCTGGGGCGACAACAAGCTGATCCTCTCAAGCCTCAAGAATGGGCCGCTCCGGGAAGAGATCGAGAAACAGGGCGGCATAAAGCTCATCTATATCGACCCGCCCTTTGATGTGGGTGCTGATTCTTTTATTGCCATGATCTATGAGCGGCTGGTGTTGATGAGGGACTTGCTGGCCGAGGATGGGAGTATTTATGTACATTGTGACTGGAGGGTGAACGGTTATATCAGGCTAATCCTTGATGAAGTTTTTGGTAATTTTGAAAATCAAATTTGTTGGAAACGTTCAGCAATTGCCACAAATGTTTCAAGTCAATGGCGAAATAGCCATGACAATATATACTTCTACTCAAAATTGAACGAACATAATTTCAATGTGCAATATGGAGAATACTCGGACTCCTCGAAAGATCATTACAATAAAAAAGATGAGAAAGGAACTTTCAGGACTGTACCGTTGATGGCATCAGGACGAACAAATGGAGTATCTGGTCAACCATGGAGAGGGGTGGATGTTTCATCACGCGGGGGGAATGGAATGCACTGGTTAAAAAAACCTGAAGAGTTAGAAGAACTCGATAGGATAGAAAAGATTTATTGGAATTCAAATGGAATACCTGAATTAAAGTATTATAGCACTGAAGCAAAAGGTGTTTATATGG
>PNOM01000115.1 GCA_013824835.1 Syntrophus sp. (in: bacteria)
GAATTGTTGGCCACTATTTCAGAAAAGAAAGGTCATCCCGGCGTCACGGAAAGCAAAAGGGAGTTGGGAGTTTTCTTAGCTTTTCCGGACTTACCAAGATGACCTTCGTAAAATACCAACGCGCTTGTCATGTACTTTTATACCACCCCTTTATCCGAGTATTGTTCGATCTCTTTGGGGCTGAATCCCAGTTCGAGCATGATACTTTCGGTATGTTCGCCAAGCAAGGGAGGTTTTGAATAATATGGTGGATCATTCAGGACAGATGATTTGAACGGCAGGTTAATTTGTTTCATACTTCCTTTTGAGGAATCGCACGCTTCAAATATCAGCTTCCTCGCAAGTACCTGAATGTCCGATAGGCTCTCTTTTACGCTTTTTACCGGTTCAAAACAGAAGTCCTTATCTGCAAAAAGATTCATCCATTCGTCTTTTTCTTTCGAAGCAAACATCTGCCTCAACTCTTCCTTCAAGTATGGCTGTCTTTCATCCTCAAGATAACCATCCCTCAGATCTTCCCTGTCTATAGATGCGCAGAACTGATTCCAGAATTTCTGTTCCAAGGATCCCAATGTGACATACTGATCATCTTTGGTCCTGTACATCTGGTAGCAAGCCAATTTTCCCGTGAATGCTCCCTCTTCACGCAACAGGGGCTTATCAAGGGCAATAGATTGGGCCACATTGGTGAGGGAGAACCAAGAAAATAGAACATCGAACATGGAGACATCTACATATTGACCATGGCCGGTTTTTTCTTTATGGAGAAGGCCCATCATTATAGCAATTACAGCAGCCAGACCGCCTGCCACGTCGGCCAGCAATAGACCGGGAAGAGCAGGCCCGGCTTCGTTTCCTGTCATTGCAAGTATGCCGGCAATGGCATTGTAATTTAGATCATGACCAGCCCTATCTCTATATGGACCATCCTGGCCATAACCCGACAAAGAACAATAGACGACCCCGGGATTCACCTTCTTGACCTCTTCGTAATCCACTTTCAAGGTCTGCATAAATCCCGGCTTGGACCCCTCCAGTACCACATCGGCAGTTGCCGCCATTTTCAAGAATATTTCTCTTCCCGCCATGGACTTCAGATCCAGAGCAATACTCCTCTTATTCCTGTTCAAGAAAACGAATAAAGCGCCCTGATTATTATAAAAAGGTGGCATACTACGAGTAAAATCACCTCGCTTCGGCTCCTCAATCTTTATAACATCCATCCCCATATCCGCAAGTATTAACGTACACAGGGGCCCTGGAAGCCGCTGCGTCAAGTCTAATATCTTATATCCCTCTAATGGCAGCACGTCTTTCCTCCTTTATCAAGCGGCCATGTCGCAGGCCCTTTGCACCCCACATCAAGGGGCCTCCTGTTTTCATTGGTTCCCCCATAAATCCGTCTCTTCCTTATCCACATCATATTGAGAGGGGACTTATTTGTCAATTTTTCAATTTCCTCTTTTCGAGGTGGCCCGCCCCTGTGGCCCTGGGGGTTGCGGGCCGGGGAGCAAGGCGGGCCAAGCAGCAAATGGTTCATTTTCCATACTTTTCCGGCGTTACTGTTTCACTATTCTGATGGATTTTGACTCATACCGTGGAAGTGCCTCCGGCTCCATAATCTGGACCACGGCCCTCAGACTGAACCTTCCGTACACATCGTCCTCGATATACTTTCTGATCAATCCTCTCTTCTCATGATCATCCTTATGCTGCGGCGCTACTTCAACCTGGATGATTAGCTCTTGCAGTGATTCCTTATCTGAATTACCGATAACAATCTGCCAGCCATCGCCGGTACCTTCCACCTTGGTTACCACATCCTCAATTTCGGACGGAAAAATCAAGGCACCTCTTATCTTAAGCGCGTCATCCCCTCTGCCTGTAAGTGCACGGATAATAGGATGCGCAACCCTGCCGCATTTACAGCCAAGGGCGTTCCTCGAATATCTCGTTAAATCATTAGTTCCCCATCGGAGCATGGGGGTCGCCTCCTTGGACAAGGAGGTGAATACGAGTTCGCCTTCCTTATCCTCTCCCGGATCAATCCTTTTCCCCGTCGCAGGATCGATAAGTTCGAGATAAAAATGGTCGGCCATGACGTGCAATTCTGAATGGTCGCAGGTATACTCGCAGCTTGTCGCAACAGAATTTCCGAACAATTCTGAGGTGCCGTAGAATTCATGATACATGAAGCCATCCGCCATAGCATCCCTGACTTTCTTCCTCACGGCCGGAGCGGCTGGTTCGCCGCCAAACATGCCTATTTTCAGGTGTGCCCAATCCGTTTTCGGATCTATGCCACGCTCCATCGAATAAGTGGCAAGGTGTCTTGCGAACGACGGGGTACAGCTTATGGCTTTTGGCTTTAAGTCTCGTAACCAGTGCATGGCAAGGGCTGTCCTTCCAGGCCCTGCGGGAAAAACAGAGGCGCCTATACCCCTGCATCCCAGGTCTACAGAGATTCCGCCCAGAAATGTGCCATATCCATAAGACTGGTATACCACATCACCCGGTCTTACACCGAAACAGAACATAGCCCTGGCAACCTGCTCCTGCAGGGTAAGCACATCTTTCTTGGTGTAACAAAGAGGGTATGGGAGAGACGTAGTTCCGGATGTGGACTGAAACCTCTCCACCTCTGCAAGAGATACACCCATGAGGCCGAAAGGATAGGTTGACTTGATATCTTTTTTTCTTGTGATCGGAATATTTACGAGATCATCAACTGTCTGAATGTCCTTAGGTTTCAGACCATTTTGATCGAATAGTTCCTTGTAATAAGGCACATCTTTATAACAGTGCTTTACAAGCAGCCTCAGCTTCTCGTTCTGAACGGCCCGCAATCCTTCTTCCGAAATCGTTTCTATCTCTTTCTTGAAATACTCCATAAAATTTGTCCCTCCTTTTTTAAAATATTTGTTCTTATGGTAATGATCCACACCAAGGACACCATGAATATATTTCCTCTACAGCAGCGAAATGATGATCCATTTATTATGATGAATAAGCAAGTTCTATGCCAGTCCGGTTTTAATTGATTTTTACCTGCTTTTGCTATTCAGGATACAGCTTCTACATACAAAAGAACTCTTAAAGGATATGTTCTCGTTAGGAAGAAATCCTGGGAATATACGTTAGGGCTGTAACAGACTGTATCAAGTATTAATCTGTAACAAGATAGCTCATATGTTATACTTCATAACACTTCTGAAACCCTTGATCGTGTTGCTTGTGAACGTCTCAGTGCTTCCTCGGTTAGCCGATGCATTTACCTATCGAAAAGCATTATCCCAGGCTATGATCTCTTTGTAAAATATGATAGAATATTTCCTTGGAAAAGACTGCTGCATATCTCCGGATTTGGCACAAGAAGAGGAATAAATAAGATTCGTGTTGAAAGTAAGCGCGAATACGGACACAAATAGTGCCGGTTCCCGTAATAGATCTCCACGGATAGCACTACACGCCGGCGCATAAAAGAAGAGATCGGCCTATTTTTTGCAAGCGTGAGAAATGGACAAAACGACAATGACCAATTTCAAGTCAGTACTTGACGCCATGCCTGTCGGGGTCTCCATAATTAACCGTAACTTTGAGATCCAGTGGGTAAACGAAAGTGCGCTACGTCATTCAAAGGAAGAAGATCCTTCTCGATTGAAAGGAAAATATTGTTACATGCAAAATCTCCAAAAAGATAAACCGTGTGATAATTGTCCTGCCCAAACCACCTTCGACACAGGGAAAGTCACGCACAGAGAGTTGACGATTGAACTCAACGGCGCAGAAAGGTGTTTTCAGGTTATAGCGACGCCTTTTAAACAAAAGGAGTCAAGGGATTTTTCCCTGGTTATCGAGATGGTCCGGGATATAACAGGTCAAAAGATGATACAGGAGAAGCCCCTCCATTCCAATGAGTTAAATAAAATAGTTGCTGACAATGCGCCCATATCTATCTTCACGATCGATGTGAATGGCGTATTCACGAGCATAAACCCGGCAATGGCCCGGCAAACAGGATTAGGTGATAAGGCGGAAGAGATATTAATTGGTCGCTTCAACTGGATCAACAATCTATATACCACTAAATGCGGCCTTTCGGACTATATTAGAAAAGCCCTCAGTGATCGCGAGATAGTCCGGTTATGGGATTTTCCGTTTATCACATACGGGGGAGACCGGACTTTCTTCATGAATTTTACGGGTGTTCCATTGTTTCAGGCAGACGGCAAGACCCATGGGCTTCTCTGTATTATTGAGGATACGACTGAAAGGGTTAAAGCCCAAGCCTTGCTCGCCCAAGAAGCGAAGATGGCAGCAGTCGGGAGGCTGGCCGCAAGCATTGCCCATAATTTGAATAACCCCCTTGCCACCATCACTGCCAATTCCGAGTTGGCATTGATAGCGTATCGCCGTTTCTCGGACAACACTTATTATGGGGCAGATCTGTTTTGGAAGGATGTCGCAGTCTACCTCGGCACAGTTAACAAGGCAGCTTACCGCTGCACAAATATAATAGCCGATATGCTTAAGCTGAGCAAAAGGGAAGGTATCGTATTGGGCAAGATTATTGTTAATAAGGTTTTGGAGGAAGTATGTGATGAAATTGACTTCAAGAAGGACAAAATAAAGGTCACAAAGAAGCTTTCAACGGATCTTCCTGAAATCATGTGTGACGGTCGGGCGCTTCAACAGGTTTTCCTCAATCTCTTAAACAATGCCGTCGATGCGCTCAAATCGAAACCGCGCGGCAGAATCTCCATTAAAACAGAACACCATCACAGCGCCGTGACTGTAAAGATTTCGGATAATGGCATGGGAATCCCTGGTGAGATAATGGACAAAATATTCGAACCTTTTTTTACGACAAAGACTTCCAAGAAAGATTTGGGGCTGGGTTTGGCATTGTGTTATGAGTTTTTGAGGGAAATGGGGGGGAAAATAAAGGTGAAAAGCGAACCTGCAAAAGGCACAACCTTTCTCATTAGTTTGCCGGTTCCCGCCGATAGGGAGGGGGAGAGATATGATCCGGGTTCTACTGGTTGACGACGAAGAGGAGCTTGTAAAGGCATTTAAGACCAAACTGAAGGGTGACGGAATGGAGGTCTCCACCGCCCACACCGCCGAAGGCGCAATGAGCCTTCTGAGGAAGAGGAGTTTTGATGTCGCGGTGTTCGATATAAGACTCCCCGATGAGAGCGGGACAGATCTTCTCAAAATGGCCAAGATCGCGCAACCCACCATGGAGGCCATAATGCTTACCGGGCATGCATCCATTGAGACAGCGATTCAGTCAATGAAACTCGGCGCTTACGATTACTTAAAGAAACCATGTGAGCTTTCGGAGTTGTCCGCCCTAATACAAAAAGGATATGAAAAAAAGGCTCTTTCCGATACCAATATTATCCTTAAGGAGCATGTCCGAAAGCTAAGAAGCTACGAGAGTCTTCTGGGCGAAAGTGAACAAATAAGAGAAATAAAGCGGCTGATCAATCTTTCGGCAAATTCAGACATCCCCGTTCTTATTTTGGGCGAGACTGGTACTGGGAAGGAGCTGGTAGCCTATACCATACATGACCTAAGCCCCCGAAGGGATAAGGAGTTTGTGGTAATAAACGCCAGTAACTTGCAGGACACGATGCTGGAAAGCGAACTTTTCGGGTATAAGAAGGGCGCGTTTACGGGTGCTGAAAAAGATAAATTGGGGCTTTTGGAGATAGCAGACAAAGGTACATTCTTCATTGATGAATTAGCCGAAATGAGCCCACCTATACAGGCAAAGCTATTGCGGGTTCTTGACAAAGGCTTTTTTAGAAAATTAGGAGACACAAAAGAGACTCACGTGGATGTCCGTTTTGTCTGTGCGACCAACGTTCCTCTTGACAATGCCTTAAAGGAGAGCGGGTTTCGAAAAGACCTATTTTACCGATTAAACAACTTTATGATCTCAATCCCGCCGCTACGGGAAAGAAGCGACGACATTCTTCTTCTTGCCGTGCATTTTCTTCAAAAATATGGAGGTCGGTCGGCAAAGAAAAGGCTTTCACGGGAAGCAATGGATACTTTTATGGCCTTTTCCTGGCCAGGCAACGTAAGGGAGTTGTCGAACGTTGTTCAGAGAGCATGCTTGTTATCTGGAGTGAGGGAGGAAATATATCTCTCTGACCTTCCCGGCAATCTGTTGAACGGTTCTGGCGAAAAAATTCAAAGTGCTGAGGCCAGCCCGGGTAACCTTTTGGAGGACTTGGAGAGGAGCCATATTGAGAGAATGGTCAAGATCGCAGGCGGCAACATCAGTAAGGCGGCGAGGCTTCTCGGTATCAGTAGAAGACGAATCTACGCGAAACTGAAAGGGTCTTCAGAATAATGTGCTTGC
>PNOM01000116.1 GCA_013824835.1 Syntrophus sp. (in: bacteria)
GAATCAAGGTATTGACTTACGCAATCCATTATGGTTTAACGTGAATATGGAAGGAATCCCCGTTTTCTACAGCGAGGACTTTGTTGTTAATTGTTTGTAATTTCCGTCCTTTTTTTTATTGCAGGTATTTATATACAGGCTATATATCCTTTTTCTCTGATCTTCCTCTCCGTCTCCCTTCTTATCCCTCTCAGTGTCGTGCCCTTCCTGATTAAAATAAAACCGGGCCTTGCCCTCTATCTCATGGTACTGCTCTTTATGTGTGTGGGCATGATACGCCTCGGAACAATGACCCTATCGGAGACACCGGTGATTATTGATGAACAGAAGGGTCTCTACGAAGGGATCGTCGTTGAAGCATCTCCGAACACAAAGATTGTAAGGATCACAAAACCTGCTGATCTTACACACACGAAGGTTCTATTCAGGAATACCGGGGATATCAAAATTAATGACAAAGTAAAGGTTTTCGGTCAGATGCGGGAACTCTCCCTCACCTTTAACAATCCCTCCCTCACCTCCTGGAAATGGCTGAAAAGACTGGAAGGCATATCCTATGAGATAAAAGGTACACTGATTTCAATATCCCCCGGCACAAATTACATTCATGCCTGGCGTAATTGGCTCAGTAAGCGTATAGATGCATCAGGGGCAAAGCATCGCGGCGTCATAAAAGCCCTTACCATAGGGGACACAACAGGCCTTGATGAAGAGACAAAAACGCTCTTCCTGAAAACCGGAACATCCCATATCCTCGCCATATCAGGATCAAACATAGGCATTGTCACGGCCTTCTTCTTTTTTATCGCCCGCTTCCTCATTCGAAGGTCCCTTCCTTTAAGGTTGAGGGGGGATGATATACGATACGCGGCGCTCCTGTCAATCCCCTTTGCCTTTATGTTTATGGTTACCGCCGGCTCAAGTATCCCCACCATCAGGGCAACTATCATGATTACCGTCTTTATGCTCTCTCTATTCTTTGAGAGGGGGAGACATATGATCAATACCATTTTCCTGAGTGCACTTGTTATCCTTCTTATATATCCCCATTCACTCTTTACGGCCTCATTTCAGCTTACCTTTATGAGCGTCCTCTTTATCGTTATCTGTACAGAACGGTTTTATCCCCTTATGCGGATTGAAAATAGAATTGTAAAATGGTTTCTCTCGTCCATCCTTATGACCCTTGCGGCAACCATCGGGACATTACCCATTGTCATCTATCACTTCTACGGTATAAATCCCTTTTCCGTTATCCATAACCTTGTTGCCGTGCCCCTTATGTGCATTATTGCCATGCCCATGAGCCTTATCGGGCTAATCCTCCCCTGGGGGGATTATCTCCTGAGGTTTTCCGGGGAGGTACTCGAAATCACCATGAGAATTCTCGAATACATGAACAGGGGTTACATATACCCCATCATCCGCCCTACCCTCTTTGAATGCGGGCTTTTTTTCTGTCTCGCTACATCCATCATCTATATACAGAAACGGATTGTCTGTGTCTCTCTCATCCTCGTTCTTATGCCTTTTTCATCAGCTTATGTATATCATGAATATACAAAGAGGTTTTACAATACAGAGCTTTGCCTCAATTTCATTGACGTGGGTCTCGGAGACGCGATCCTTGTTGAGGCGCCTCAGGGCATACGGATGCTCATAGACGGCGGAGGCCTCTACAAAGGGGATTACGATACGGGCAAATCCATCATCACCCCCCTTCTCCTCTCTCGAAAGATCATGACCCTCGATTATGTAGTGAATACACATCCCCATGGAGACCATGCCGGCGGCCTTATGTATGTTTTGAGACACTTCAAAGTTCGCATGTTCGCTACAGGCACCTACTTTATGAGGGAAGCAAAATTTATCGATCTCCTGACCCTTCTGAAGGAGAGGAAGATATCACCTGAGATATGGAAAAAGGGTAACAGGGTTTTCTTAAAGGGCAATTCCGAAATACATGTATTTAACCCCGGACGGAATGACACAATAGTCAACCCGAATGACTCATCCCTTGTCTTCGCGATTTCCTATAAAAACATGGCTTTTTTGCTTACCGGGGATATAGGCAAAGAGGTTGAAGAAAAGCTTGTCATGGAAGGCGCGCCGCTCAAGGCACAGGTGCTGAAAATACCCCACCACGGAAGCAGACACTCCAGTTCTCCAGCCTTCGTCCGCTCAATCAAGCCCGATCTGGCAATACTCACCGTGGGAAAGGGCATCAAAGGTCTGCCCGCTGAGGACGCACTCAATCTGTACAGGGACCTTGCCATCCCTGTCCTGAGGACGGATATTAACGGTTTCATCCGCGTCTGTACTGATGGAAACAGAATAACCTGTGAACCCTTCAGGAAAATCAAATGATTGCATAATAACACATGGAAGAGAAACCACTTGACCCCGGAAGATAATTATCAGATATTCTTGAAGTAATAAGTGCAGAGACAACGAAGGAGGCGTACCATGAGCATTTATCCGGAGATAAGCGATAAACTGATGACCCTTAAAGATGCTGTGTCACGGTTCATCAAAGATGGCAGCCAGATAGCAATAGGCGGGTTTACGGTGACACGGAACCCGATGGCAATCATATATGAGATCGTGCGGCAGAAGATTAAAAATATTCATCTCGTCTGTCACTCAAACGGTCAGGGACTTGACATCTTAATTGGCGCAAGCTGCGTAAAAAGACTCGAAATCGCCTATGGAGGGAACGGCAGATACGCCCCTACCTGTATTCGTTTTAAAAAGGCCATTGAGGGAGGGGTGATAGAATTCGAGGATTATTCAAATTACCAGATGAGCCTGAGGTTTCTCGCAGGCGCGCTGGGCAGCCCTTTCATATCGACAAAATCGGGCCTCGGCACCGATATCCTGCAATACGAAGGGTTCTCTGAAGAAGTACGAAAAGAAAGAAAGGTTGCACGTAAAAAGTACGTTACCATTCAAAACCCCTTCAATGACGATGACGACAAGGTTGTACTTCTCCCCGCCTTAAATCCCGATGTAGCCCTTATTCACGCCCAGTATGTAGGGGATGACGGCACGGTACGGATCAAGGGGCTAACCTTTGCTGATCTGGAACAGGCAAAATCAGCAGATACGGTCATTGTTACCTGTGAAGAGATTGTTCCCCGCTCCTTCATCCGCCTTGATCCAGATCAGAATTCGCTTCCCTCCTTTCTTGTAGATGCCATCGTAAAAGTGCCCCTTGGCGCACACCCTACTGCATGTTTTTCCTTTTATGACTATGATCCCATCCATCTCAACCTCTACAAAAAGGTGGCCGGCAATGATGCCTTGTTCAGGGCATATCTCGATGAGTGGGTCTACGGCGTTGATTCACACGAAAGGTATCTTGAAAAGATAGGCACGACGCAGCTTCAGAAGATAAAAGCAAACCCCGTGCTCGGTTACGCAGCCGGCCTTGACAGGAAGTGAACTACCCCGCAGCAGCTTGTGGAGCAATGAATCACCCCGCGGCAAGCGACGGGGCAATAGGGAGGTTCCCATGGCAAACTATACGGATAACGAAATGATGGCCATCAACGCAGGGAGGCTGATTAAAAACAACGACATTGTTTTTGCAGGTACAGGCGTCTCAATGCTCGCGGCAGCAGCAGCAAAAAAAATCTACGCACCGAAGGCAATTATCTTTTTTGAAACGGGCGGGATCGACCCCTCCCTGGAAGAGATTCCCATGGCCGTTGCCGACCCCAGGGTTATGAGCGGGACCTGTCTCAATTCCGGGCTCATTGATGCATTCTCTATTGTAGGCCACAGAAAACTCCACACAATAGCCTTTCTTGGCGCCGCCCAGATTGATACATATGGAAATCTTAACACTACCTCTCTTGGCAATTATATGAGGCCAAAAACACGTTTTCCCGGGAGCGGCGGCGCCTGTGATGTTGCTTCCCTTGCATCAGGTGTAATAACCTTTATGCAGCACGAGAAAAGACGGTTTGTCGAGAAACTCGATTATCTTACCAGTGTCGGGTGGTACACGGGAGGAGACAGTCGCAGCAGACTCGGCCTTGTCCGGGGAGGAGCTACTGCTGTGGTGACCAATCTCGGTGTAATGAAATTCGACGAGGATACAAAAAAGATGTATCTTGCCGAATACTATCCCGGTGTTTCCAAAGAACGGGTCATTGAAAATACGGGCTTCGATCTCGACGTTTCCCGGGCCGGCGAGTCCCCTGCCCCTTCCCGGGAAGAATTGAGGATATTAAGAGAGGAAGTGGACCCGCAGAACTTGATTCTTTGAGAGTCGATTATTGCTTCTCTTTAATCGTGCCTGAACTTCACTGTCTTCACCCATCCCCCTTCACCTTCGATCCTCTCAAGGAAAAGGTTTATCTCGTTTGGTTTCTGGGCAAGTTCATCTTCCGAGATGTGCCGGGGGGCTCCGGCCTGGGGCATTTCTCCCTGAACCATACCTGACATACATCTCCGTCCATTTCCGATAATCTTTTTATGTACACAGCCAGAAACACATAACAGATTGATTAACAGTATCCAAAATAACGTTCTTTAAAAAATCGTTGGCGATAGATATACTTTCTTCATATCCTCCTCCCCAATATCGTCTTCTTGCTACTCATCAATAAGACCCTGAAAACAACAATAAGTTTCAGAAATCTTTATTTTTAAAATGATGAAAAAAGTGAAAAATGTACTGTTATCCCAAAGTGAAAAATGTACTTGACATTTAGCATCATTATGTATTACATTGTTTTCTCTGGTACTTAATTGTATTACAATTTACTGTGTAACTAAGTTGATCGTTGCCAAGAAGGCACCGTATCTGAAATGGATTGTATTCAAAGAAAATAAAAATCAAGGAGGTAGAATCATGAAGAGGTTTTTTTGTATTATGGCTATAATAGCTTGCTCCCTGGGGATTGGTTTTAGTAGCGCATTTGCAGGGTATACTTCCGATCTTACACTCCAGGGTGTAAATACAATGGTCGGGACCTACGGAGGATATTACGTTGGTCCAATTCAGGGAAATATCACCGGTAGTGCTCAGACCGGTTTTATATGCAATGATTATATAACCCCGACGAGTGTCCCCAACAATTTTCAGGTCTATGTAGGCACATTGTCACCAGTTGATCTGTCGCACGCCAAATTTGCCACAAACCCATCATATACTCCAGAACAACTTTTCAAGTATCAGGAAGCAGCGTGGCTCCTCGGTCAGATGAAACCATTTGTTGCTGCACACGATACCACCAATGTCGGCTTAATTCAGTTTGCCATCTGGAGCATTTTTAACCCCTCAACACCAGACAAGGGTCAGGGAAGCTGGCTTACCGCTGCATCCCAAATCAATCCTAATAACCTGGATTTCAGCTCTGTCCGTATCTACTCCGCAACCAATACCGCCAACCAGGAATTTATGAGCGGCAGTGCTTCGCCGGTTCCTCTGCCTCCGAGCGTCCTGCTCCTCGCCCCTGGTCTTCTCGGGCTTGTAGTTCTAAGGAAGAGATTTCATATGTAAGGCAGTGAGGATTGCAAATTATAAAAACAGGGCCACAGAAAGGCCCTGTTTTTATTTGTGCTTCAGGTATGTTTAATAATTATTCTATACTTTAATTTCTGAGCTTTGCTAATTGATGAGATAGTTCTGAAGGCTCTGATAGCTTGAAAAATCTGGGTCTATGAATGATGCTCCAATTGTAGTATCATTATTTGAATGATACACGTGGCGAGGTATGCACTGCATGGTGAGGGGTTTTTTGTCTTCAGGCAAGGGAAATACTATAGAAATCCTCGAATTTATACTGTCTTCTTTTATTTCGTATTGATAGTTATCCGGGATTGATATCTGCAATCCACCGAGAGAGATATCCAATACTATTCCAGATTTAAATGCTTTATCATCTGAAGAAAAACTACTTATCAAGGCTGGTGCAGAAACCTTTTTCCGCTCATAACGGCGTTTTTCTTTTTCTATACGCTTCAACTCTCTTTTATTCTCTAAATGCTTATAAAGGATTGTTTCTATTGTAGAAGATAGAGATCTCCTTTCTTCCTGTGAAATCTTCTCCAAGGCACTACGTAAGCTGTCACTCGTACGAAAACAGATCGTAATATCTTTACTCATAAGATATACACTTCCTTTGTGCCGACTCTTGGGGCAAAGCAGGTTAACATCACAAATCTCCAAAAACTAAGCTTTGATCGTTTGTCAGTACCTTTTTCGCAATTTTTATTCACAAAAATATTATCCAACAATAATATTATTATTTCAAGTTATTAATACAATAAATCGACAGCCTGATCCCGATAACATTCGGACTTCCAAAGCATCTCCGCTCAATCTCCGCTCAGGGTCGT
>PNOM01000117.1 GCA_013824835.1 Syntrophus sp. (in: bacteria)
TTCACTTCGTTCGCAATGACAATAAAGAATATCGTAAACGGTCATTGCGAGGAGCGAAGCGACGCGGCAATCTACATCCATTTTCACCGAGAATTGCTATCTCCTGTTCGTCCTGGTTGACTTCTTCAATACACTCATTTAATATTGAAACATGAGGCGCCATGGGTGATAATCCCGTGAAATCGAAACGGATGGCCTTTTTCATCATGGGCTGGATCGGGATGCTCTTCTATTTTGCCCAGAGGTGGCTCTTCGGCCCCTTGATCCCATCCCTCATGGAGGCATTTGGCGCTGACAGGACAACTCTTGGCCTGGTCGGGTCCGCCTCCTTTTGGGGATACATGTTTATACCAATCGTGGCAGGTTTGATCTCTGACCGTTTTGGCAGAAAGAATGCCATTCTCTTCGGCATCTTCGGTTTCTCAACCTTAACAATAGTCTCCGGCCTGGCGAACAGCGCAAATCAGCTCTTCTGGAGCCGTTTCTTCACCGGCACAGTGGAAGCCTTCTATTTTGTCCCCCTCGCCGCATTCACCCTGGAGCTTTTCCCTGAAAAGCCGGCCTTTTTCCTGGGCCTCCTGATCTCCGGTTCCTCAATAGGCTGGTTTGTCGGTCCAGCCGTCGCGGGCTGGCTCCTCGATATCACCGGTACATGGCGGGCCGCCTTTGTGGTCATCGGGGTGGCCGGGTTAGGAGTAGCCTTTCTTCAGTGGTGGTTTTGGCCGGAAGCGGCGCCAAATACTCGCACCGGGGCATTCTTCGACAGAGTCATTCTACTACCCAGGAACCTGCTCATGCTTTTCTTGCTTGGCCTGGTGCTCACTTTTCAGATGGCCTCGGAGTTCGGTTTCACTATGTGGTTTCCCGTCTATCTCCGCACCGAGGTCCTGATGAGCGCCACCAGCGCAGGACTGCTTGCCGGGTGTTTCGGGATAGGCCAGGCCCTCGGAAGGCCCATCATGGGCTTTGTCTCTGACCGGGTGGGCTACCGGCTCATCGGTTTAGCGGGCAGTATCCTCATGGGCATCTCTTTCATGCTTATTCTATCGGTGGCAAGTACCCCTATGAAAGCCTTCTTTACATTGACAGCGGGGTTTATCGGGGCTGCTGCAACAGGCGGTCTCTGGACCTTCACGGGCTTGGTATTTACCTCCTTCAAGGGGCTCGCCCTCGGCATCATTGTGACCTTCGCATACTGCGCCTCATCACTATCCCCCCTTGCCATCGGTTACATCGGCGATCACTACTCAATCGCAACGGCCCTCTGGACGGTGACCGTACCCTGCGCCCTCGCAGCCGGTGTCGCGTTCATGCCCACCTTCCTGCTCCAACGAAGCCGACGACATCAATCAGCCGGTAAGCCGGTCAAATAATCAACTATGTTTTTCACTTTCTCAATATTATTGAAGGTGCTATACTAACAGAGGTGCGGGGGTCAATCGGGCAATGTTCTGTAGAATGATCGAATTGATCAGGTATTATAATATCTTTATCGTCATGGGGGATAACTAAAAGAATGCTCACCAATAGGGAATTAACAGAAAAAAATATCATATCAAGCGTCAAAACCATCTATCAAAACAACTATGGAAACGACAATACCACCGTAATAGAGGTGGTGCTGGCGGATGTAATAGACCTTTTTAATGGTAAGAAAAGGGGGTTTCAAAAATGTGATGTAACATATCACAATATCACCCACACCTTACAGACAGTCAACCCCTTTATCGAGATTATAGACGGCTGGAACAGGAACGGAGATATCCCCAGGATTTCAAAAGAGTACTTTGATTCCGGAATTATCGCCGTCTTGCTCCATGACACAGGGTATATAAAGGCAGAAGGCGACAATGATGGCACCGGAGCAAAATACACCTTTTTACATATTCAGAGAAGTATTGATTTTACAGATACCTATCTGCACCAGAAAGGTTTCGATACCCATAGTATTTTAAGCATCGAGAATGCAATCAGGTGTACCGGCGTGGGCTCTACTCCTGAAAGCATTCATTTTAACTCCGAGGAGGAACGGATAATAGGATACGCACTCGGAACAGCAGATTTACTGGGACAGATGTCATCACCCGATTACCTTCAGAAGCTCCCTTCGCTTTTCACTGAGTTCGAGGAAGCATATTGCTTTGAGGGAATGGACAAGACTCTTAATAGCGGGGTAAAGATCTTCAATAATGCTGATGAGCTGCTTTTAAATACTGAGTACTTTTACAAGAATATAGCAATGGATCGTCTTTCAAAAATGGGTTCCATGTATACATACCTCCCCTACCACTTTAAAACATCGGATAACCCCTATATCGAGGCAATCGAGGAAAATATCAGGAAAATACAGGCGCTCTCTCCCTGATTCAAATATCCCTTTTTATCTCAACACTGCAGCGTCGCTCGACAATCCGCCGTTAAAACCTTCTGCTCCATTTTTTTGTATACCAGCCCGAATATGTCTTCCCTAACGCAGACAAAAAGGATACAATAAAAATAGCTCAATACGAGACTGAAGCAGCCATGACTTAACGTTATAATAGACAACAGGCGAGGGTTGCGAATGAAAACAGAAAACAAAGAGCACTACGAACATGCCCCGGATGATCAGATAACCCGGTTGCTCCATGAGCCGGCGGAACATATCAGAAAATTCATCGAAAGCCAGCTTGAAAAAACAAAAAGATTGAACATGATCGGCTTTGCACTGTCTGCTGAGAAAAACCTTGACCGGCTCCTTGAAATGATTGTTGAGGAGGCAAGAAAATTAACAAATGCCGACGGAGGGACACTCTATATCCTGTGCGATGAGGAGAAAGAGCTCCGCTTTGCCGTTGTTCAGAGTGAAACCCTCCATATCCGTATGGGAGGAACAAGCGGAGAAATCACCTGGCGCCCTGTGCTGCTTGCAAACGCTGACGGGTCTCCAAACTATTCAAATGTCTCCGCCTATGCTGCCCTGTCTGGAAGGGTGGTCAATATCCCCGATGTATATGATGCTGAGGGGTTCAGCTTTGAAGGCACACGGGCGTTTGACGCAAGAACCGGGTACCGTTCTAAATCAATGCTCATTGTACCCATGAGGAATCACGAAAATGACATCATCGGGGTACTCCAGCTTTTAAATGCACAAGATACGCTCACCAATGAAGTCACCCCGTTCTCCGATGAAAGCCAGAAGATGACGGAATCGTTGGCATCCCAGGCAGCAGTAGCGCTTACCAACAACCGGCTTATCCATGGCCTTGAAGACCTTCTGGAATCACTCGTCAAGGTGATAGCCGCTGCAATTGACGAAAAATCTCCCTATACGGGCGGTCATGTAAAGCGTGTTGCAGAGCTCACCATGAACATTGCAGATAAAATTAATGCAACTACAGAAGGTACATACTCGGACAGACACTTTAACGAAGATGAGATGAAGGAGCTCCGGATAGCCGCATGGCTCCATGATGTGGGCAAGGTAACCACACCGGAATATATCGTTGATAAATCAACAAAGCTTGAAACTATCTGTGACCGCATTGAGTTGCTGAAGACCCGTTTTGAGGTATTAAAAAGAGACCGTGAAATCGAGCTTCTTAAAGAATGGGGATCGCAGGGACTCTCCGCGGGAGAGGGTAATGGGATTAACGGAGGGGATGGCCTTGTTAAAAAGCTTGAAGAAGACCTGATGTTTCTTACCGATGCAAACGATGGAAGCAAATTTATGACTGACGAGATGGTTGAGCGGGTCAACAAAATTGCCCGTATGCAATGGATTGAAGAGGGCGAGCTGAAATCCGCGCTTACCGATGACGAAATTCGCAATATCTGCATTAGAAATGGAACGCTTACCTTTGATGAGAGAGAGATTATCAATAAACATGCAAAGGTCACCTATAAGATGCTCTCTCAAATGCCCTTTCCGAAAAAGTTGAGGTATGTGCCGGAGTATGCATCAGCCCACCACGAAAGACCTGACGGTTCAGGCTACCCTCTTGGCCTGAAGGGAGACCAGATTTCCCTTCAATCCCGTATACTTGCCCTCGCAGACATATTCGAGGCCCTTACCGCAAAAGACAGACCCTACAAGAAGGGCAAAACCCTTTCCGAAGTAATCAAGATTATGAAGTTTATGGTGAAAGACAACTACATTGATTCTGAATTGTTTAATCTGTTTATAAAAGAACAGATCTATTTAGACTATGCGAGGGAAGAACTTGCACCCCAGCAGATAGATCTCGATAAGGTTGAAATATAAAATAGACAGCACCCGGCAGACACAGCATGGTTCACCAATGAGCGCTTCTCAACAAGGCTATGAGGGCATGCCGGAATTCCATCGCCTGATTAATAAAGGCAAAAACGCAAACACTGAAAAACATTTTGGCTGCTTCGCTGTAGCCAGGCCATACAACCTGCAGGTGCGTCTCGTAGGTTCCAGCCCCTGAAGAGAATCGTTCCAGGATCGCGACAATCCCGATGCCTATGAAAAAGGAGGCGAAAAAGGTAAGGCCCTGCACTATGGCCGTTATAATGGAGGCCTTGGCTGTACCAAAGGTCAGCCGGGTAATTACCGGCACAAAGAAAAGGACAAACATTGAACCGAATCGGAGACCCATGCCGAACCAGATCCCAACGAGCATTCCGAGGGGCATGAGTACCAGCAAAACAGCCAGCCCCGCTAAGAGTATAATGGCAAGTGGGCCGCTATGGGCAAATTCTCTGGCCTGGGCAAGCAAGTAAATCCAGCGGTCTTTTCCCCCAACCATCGCCAGCATAAACACCATCGGAATGGTCGCAAGGCATGCAAATATCAGCATACGGGTATAGCCCGTATTCGCCCCGGGACGAAACATATGGTACACAATGTTATAGAGATAAAACCCGGAAATGCATAAATTTACTGCTGCCCCAATGCGATTCATGATTCACCCATCCGCCGCCCCTTTGACATGCATAACCATGCTGATTATATAGGACATTGCTGATTTATATTGGGAGTATAAACAGAACGGTTTTCTGTGTCAATGCAAAACAGTGTGGATGATCCCTCAAGTCATCATAATCATTGACACCCTTATGCCCCTCTGGTAGCATTAAGAAAAACGAGGAATACAATAACCTGAAAGGCACCCGACGGGAAAAGCCAATAAGCCAGATCGCCGTGGAGAAATGTGGTTTTTATCTGCCCGACCATGCCCGGTACGACTATCTTCTCAACCTTTACGAAGACAAGGAAGTCGACAAGGCCATCAAAAAGGCCGTGGAGATCATGGCAAGGATGGTGAAGGAAAAAGGTTGCAACATAGGTAAACTGGTTGAATATGCATCGCTCTTTCCCAATGCCACCGTGCGCAAACGGATAGGGGTTGTCCTGGAGGGGCTTGGCATCGGCAAGACCACCCTGACCCCTTTGGCAGAGAGCGTGGAGAAGACCGCCGTAAGCCCTTTCACGGGTTCACGAAAAGGCACGTTGAACAAAACCTGGAGGATAATCGTCGATGCTTCACCGAAATAAGGACGATTTTGTGAGGACTCTCAATCAGGTTGCCATGCAGACGGGCTTCATGCTGCCCCTTGTGGAAAAGGACTATTATCTGACTATTCTCCTCTCCCGCCTCCACGAACTGAGCGAGGACCTTGTCTTCAAGGGCGGAACCTGTCTTAACAAAATCTATTTTTCCTATTACCGGTTGAGTGAAAACCTTGATTTCACCATGCGCCTACCTTCCGATGCAGCCACGCGAGCCATGCGCAGAAGGTGCATCGAACCGGAGGTATTAACGCTCTTTCAAAAAAAGCTTGAAGAGGACGAAACGGATACGGACCTTGCCCGATATAGCGTTAACCTCGGGAGAAGCGTTGCGGAAATCAGGGATATGAAAGACCGCATTGAGGAAGAACTTTATGAAGTACTTACGCCCGAAGAGCGGAGCAGATTTGATCTTGATGCAGCGTTGGGGCGGATAAATACTGCCTTCGCGGGGTTGGGCTGATGGGGTGGGATTGTATGATTTTTGTGATAGACCTGGATTGGGAAGTGATGGGAATGGGGGAAGAGTGAGCCGCTGGCCAGTAATTAAGTTGAAGGATTGCTGCGAAATCAAGGGCGGAAAGAGACTGCCGAAGGGAGAGAAGTTCACGGACAATGAGGGGTACCCTTACATAAGGGCACGACTCATTCAGATGCTGAACATATTTTTCTATTTGAACGACCTCCAGGATCATAATAAGGTCCTTCTGTTTCTCTGTTAA
>PNOM01000118.1 GCA_013824835.1 Syntrophus sp. (in: bacteria)
ACTTAAAGGTCTTCCTGTAGAATACAAAACCGGGTGCAAGAGGTCAATCAGTTTATGCAAGAAACCTTTTGCAGGAAGGGCGTTGAAAGAGATCGCCTTATTCCGTATAATGGTTTGAAAGGAGGTACAGGGTTTTTACCTTGCAAAGGTCTTGAGGAGCAGATAAAATGATAGGTTATATATATCAGGGAACAATAAATAAAGGAGGAGCCAGATGAAAAAGATTACCATCTATATCCTGACCGCTTTTTTTCTTGTCGCGTCGGGCACAGTAGTTCAAGGTGCAGAGGAGCAGAAGCTTGACGGAAAGGCCTTGTTTGAAGGAAAATGTGCTATATGCCATAAGCTTGATAGAACAACTTCAAAGAAGAAAACGCCCGCAGATTGGGAAAAAACAGTCCTCCGTATGAAAAAGAAGAATCCTGAAAAGGCACCGATCAGCGTTATGGAGGCAAAGGCGATCATCGATTATCTTGCTCAAAACCATGGGAAGACCGGGAAATAATTTCCTCTGGTTAAATATTCAATCTCAAGTGCAGGCTGGAATAAGGTGGATCAGGGGATCAGAAGCGTAATGAGGCTTATAATAATCAGTTTGATAAAATCGATAAGGGGATTCAGAACCCCAAGCCAGAGGGCGCCGATGATGATAAAGAAGCCGTAAGGCTCGATTTGTTCCATATAGTTCTGGATCCTTACTGATGCGAATCCCATAAGAATCTTTGAGCCGTCAAGAGGGGGAATGGGAATAAGATTAAAGGCTGCAAGCATTACATTGATCTGTGCCATGTAGTAGAGGAGGATGTAAAAGGGACCTCCAGGCGCTGGCGATAGATAACGAAGAAGAAAAAAGGAGATAAAAGCGAGCAGTACATTTGCCGCAATCCCCGCAGCGGAGACAAATATCAGACCCTTGCGTAAGGGGCGCAGCCTGTTGAAGTTTACCGGTACGGGTTTGGCCCAGCCGAATCCGAAGATAAAAAGCATGGCTGTTCCAATGGGATCGAGGTGTTTCAAGGGGTTAAGGGTTAATCTTCCGAGCCATTTTGCGGTGGGATCGCCCATCTTGTAGGCCACCCATCCATGGGCCAGCTCATGGAAGATGATGGAATAGAGCAAGGGTAAGGCAACAAGGATAAAGGCAAAAGGGTCTTTAAATAAGAGGTTGAGGAGTCCCATAGGCTTAAGTGATTTAAGTATCACACAGGTGGTATGATATTTTCAACTGAAACTATACTCCATTCAGGGCAAACGCATTTTAAAAATTCATTCCAGTGGGATTGGGGCTACCGACTCGCGCATCGCTATGTAGGGAGCGGTCGCGACCGTTCCCTACGCATTACTGCATTGACCGTCCCTTTCCCCATGGAAAGCCTTTTTATTCCTTCGCTACCTTCCTGACAATATGATCAGTAATTGCCTTGCAGACTGCCATGATCTCTTCTATGTCCTTCATCTCAAGGCCGTCCCAGTGTATTCCTGCAACGACCACCACTTTTCTCTTCAGTCTTTTGGCCAGTTCTTCAGCCATCGGTTTTACAACTGCATCCTCTTTGTGGCTCACGAATGTAAAAACAGAGCTGGTTGCGCTTATTTCCCCTGGGTCTCTCAGGCTTGACCGTGCCTCTCCTATCCCGATTGCGCCGATGTGTGCTTTTCCACCGAGGAGATTTACCTGCAGATCGTTGCCCATGTTGTTCACCTGGGCGAGAATCTCAAAAGGGCCTTTCCTCTCTTTAATGATAAATGTATCCATATCAATCAATAAATTCCTCGAAGCCCTGCTTCGGGGTAACCATATTCCCTTGCCCCTCGTGGGAGAGGGCAGGGTGAGGGGGAATAATTATGATCCTCATTCCGCTGATACCTCGCAGCTTTGCTGACGTAATTATGACAGACCTGGAGTTATGCATTAAACTTGATATTGCCGAGAAGCAATATGAATTTCCTGAGGAGTTCTTCGTCAAAACATCGTCTCATACCTTGATCGCGTTTATCCTGTACCGAACTATCCCCTTCCGTCTTTTTGTCTGCCGGTATTCCAACCATGATCTGCACCGCCTTTCCGGGAGGCATGGCTTCTTTATAGGGCCGCCGTGATGTCATAGCGTCAAAGACGTCAATAATTCTCAATACACGGGCCAGGGGTGTTATGTTAAGCCCTTCCAGATTCATGGGGTAGCCGCCGCCGTGAAAATCCTCATGATGATGGAGAACGGCTTTTTTAACAAAAGAAGGAATATCCGTATCGAGAAGCATTGCCAGGCCATAAAGGGGATGGCGTTTCATAATCTCCCACTCAACCTCAGTAAGGGGCCCGTCTCTATTAATGATATCCTGTGTCACAAAGGCTTTGCCGATATCGTGAAGGAGGGCGCCGACACCACATTGACGGAGCATTTCTATCTTCTGGTTTTCATCAAAGGATATGTAATCTGGCTGGATCCTTTCGAGAATGTCCGGGTTATCCTTAAGAAACATAACGGTGAACCACAGAACCTTGGTGGCATGTTCATATGTCTGATAGTCGTGGCCAACCATTTTCGCCAGGGCCTGAAGGGAATGTGATTCCGAAATAAACATCAGGGCATTTTCGACCATCATCTGTGTCCGGTTTAATTCATCAGTACTCATTGAGCCTAACCCGAAAGAGTTTTCGATGGCGCTCTTGACGACTTTGGTGGAAACCCTGCTGAATATTACCGCTTTTTGTTCATCCGACGATGATTGATTCTCAAGGATATTTCCCAGGTGGGCCTCAAGATACTGTTCGTACTTAAATTCTTCTTCGAGTGAGATAAAAACCTCATTGGGTCCGCTTTCGGAGAGCCTGGCTATTTGTTCAGGGCTCACTTTATTGCCGTCCGCTGCCCAGAGCATATATCTCCCTTTTGACGTGTGGACATAAATCTTAAACTTCGGCATGCTCCCGGGAATGATTGCGCCCGGGGGGATGGCCCTGAATCTATCATCATCCATGGAATAGCCCCTATTATATATCTGAATAAATATACCATTTAATTTGCAGGATGCAATTCATTTTGTGGAACTGTGGTCCATTTGCTGTGTGCGTGCCATAAATGGGTGGGTCCTATTTATGCTGACGTGAAAAAGATTAATATTCTTGGACGGCCCCTGGCACGGCACGAAAACTCCATCTCCGCCGCCCTGCTCCGCTCGTGTACTTCAGCGTACGTTCAGTACGCCTACGCACAACGATGCTCACAGAGCAACGAATCTGAAGCTCCCTTTCCGTGCCAGGTGCCACTCCATCCGGCAACAATTAGGCATCTTCAACGCTGTGGTTGCCGGAATATACTGCAAACTGAAGAACCTATAAAACTTATCCGGTAACACCTTATTCTTGTGGCAGATTTTTTATCAACAAGACGTAGCTTACCGTCGCCTGTTTTATTGACTTATTGAATCCTTTAGAAGTGAGCAAAAAACCCTATGAAAAATGCTAATAATAAATGTTATATTATTCGCATGTTACGAGATGAGAAAACTCCGAGCAGAAAACAAATGATTTCTGCTCAGTAGAGCACAATTTAAGCAAAAATTTTAATAGATGCTATAATCAATAGCAATAAATACTGAAAGAGCTATGACTCGCTGAGTCACATGTTGTCTCAACATTGGCAATATCCAGAAAATCATGTGACTATAAGGTCGGGAGAAGGATATGACAAGTTATAATGTAGACACCATCCAGTGCCCTGGGTGTGGCGGTACATTGGCCACATGGGGCGTTGCTTCCTGCAACACCATCGATGCCAAGCTCTTTACAGACGGATTCGTAGATGGCCCGATGTATGACCATGGCGGCGCCCTCCTGACATGCCCCAAGTGCGATGCCACATTCTGGCGGAAAGACATATCGGCCATCCGTTCGGTGCGACACGGCGATGCAGATAGTCGTGCACTTCCCATAGCGCACACGATAGCCATAGCAGCCTATCCGGTACTTCTCCTCAAGGCTCCCTGGCGCACGGAGGAGGAGGAAAAGTATGTGCGTATCCGGGCATGGTGGGCATGGAACGAGGAGGATAGGTATATAGCGCCATGGTGGCCATGGAATCAAGCGGGCCGTTTAGATACTGGATCATATGAAATGCCAGAAATTGCCCATGCAAATCTCGAACGACTGCTGGAACTTCTCAACGACGCAGACACAGACGAGGTAATCACGCGAGGGGAGATACTACGCGAACTTGGCCGTTTCCAGGAATGTTTGGCTCTGCTTGTCCGATCATTCGATAATAGATACAACGAAGCAGTGCGGGTAATAACAGCATTGGCGAGAGAGGGTAAACGTTGTGTGAGTCCGATTTAGCTGGACTTTAGCTTTATGTGCAAGCTTCTGGTAAGCGGAGGTGACATGTGAATAAAAATGCTTTCATGAAAATTGTTACCAGCGCACTTTCTATAGTTGTGGCCCTTTACTTCTTGCTCGCGACATTTGTTTTCACCCCTTTATATAATTGGCAGTATGCACGAGACAACGGCTTTGTTAAATGGGTAATGCTTGGGGAATTGGTTGCTACTGTCAAAGCTTTCATTTGGCCTTATTATTTTTTCGCTAATAGAGCAAACACTGTATCCACTGAACTTCCCGAACTTAACGCCTCGGAAGCCGGTGTTATTTCAAGAATATTTTCAAAGTCTACGAAAGAGGCATTAGACGAAAATGACATGAACGAGCTAAAGCACACCATTAAAAGCTATCATGATCGTACTGGCAGACAGATCAACAAAGCTGAGATTGAAGTCTTTACTTCGTCCATGGAGGCACAGAACGACTATTTTTACGAGTGGGATATAGCTCTCCTACAATCATGGGACAATAAGTCAAAGGTTATCACTCCTGCTTTTGAACAAGCATTGAAGATGATGAGAGATCGCGGCCTAAGGAAGCCTCATCTAATAAAAAAGGATTTAGCATGTATAGATGCGGCTGTAAAAAATCAGAGCTATTTCGAAGATGAGGAAGGCTCAAGATTTCCTTTCGGGCGTGAGTTAATACTACAGAACATACGAGAGACTGAAGTTTTGCGCGCTAATTATGGAAAAATCAGAAAAGTCTTTGAGGAATCCAGCGCTTAACAAAATGATACTACCGTCCTACCAGAAAGTCGAACAAGAAATAGATACATTTACAATATTCACAAGCGGGGTGGTCCCATATAGCGTACATTTCTTCCCGTAATTTTCACCCGCTCATTAAAGGCCGTACACTCAATAGATAGGTGAACATGTTACACATAGGTAGAAGGTGAAAGTAAATCACGGGGCAGAAAATATATGATTTCTACTCAGAACAATCCTGAGCGTGCCACTTAAAATGTAGTTGTTTGTTAATACAGAATTATGTTTGATATACATGAAACCAAGATCATGCCTGACCGGAGGGGAAATGAATAAAACTCTGCGTGCATTGATTGTATATTTTAAGGGTATGTCAGCGCCTGTGTTTGCCGAAACAGAAAAGATTATAAACAATAGAAATGAATATGGTGGAGAAATATCGGTATCTACTTATTCGTCGGGAGACGTATGGTATAAATTTGGGGTATCTAAGGACATTACATATCTTGACAGCGCTGGCAAGGTGGTGAAAGTGGAATATTTCCATACCGACAAGTTTGCCCGCAAAAATGGGGTAGCTAAGAGTATTGGATATGGTGACAGTAATAGAAGGAAAGTGGATAAAATGGAATACTTCCCTACCGACAAGTTTGCCCGCAAAAATGGGAGATTAAAGCACATTGAACATCTTGACAGCGATGGAAAGGTGGTGAGAGGAGAATACTTCTATACCTATAAGTCTACCCAGAAGAATGGGAGATCGAAGTGTATTGAATATTATGACAGTGATGGAAAGGTGGTGAAAATGGAAACCTTTTTTACCGACGATTTTTCCCAGCAGAATGGGGGGATAGCTAAGCTCAATGAATATCTTGACAACAATGGAAAGAAGGTGAAATCAGAACTTTTCCTTACCGAAGAGTTTGTCCAGAAGAAAGGGGTATCGAAGGTCATTGGATATCTCGACAGCAATGGAAAGACAGTGAAAGAAGAATATTACGATATAAATGGTTCTCTTCTGAAAAAATAAGCTTCTGCAACAAACCGTTTAAGGCTCGTTTAAGTCTA
>PNOM01000119.1 GCA_013824835.1 Syntrophus sp. (in: bacteria)
GAATAAGATGAAAAAACTGCCAATCGTATTGGTCTTGTTTTTAGCCGGGTGCGTTGGGATGCCCGAAAACGTGAAACCCGTTGATAATTTTAAGTTAGAGAAATACTTAGGGAAGTGGTACGAAATTGCGAGATTGGATCATTCTTTCGAACGAGGCTTGACCCGAGTAACAGCAGATTACAGCCTACGGGATGATGGTGGGGTCAGAGTATTAAACCGTGGTTTTTCTGCAAAAGAAAATACATGGAAAGAAGCTGAAGGCAAGGCCTATTTCGTGAAGGGATCAGATAAAGGTTACTTGAAGGTTTCTTTCTTTGGCCCCTTTTATGGTTCCTATGTCATATTTGAACTTGATCACGACAATTATCAATATTCGCTCATCTGCGGTCCCGATAAGTCTTATTTATGGATTCTGGCAAGGTTCCCAAAAATGAAAAAAGAAGTAACGGATATACTCATTGCAAAAGCAGTAGCACTGGGTTTTGACAAAAGCAAATTGATATTTGTCGATCATGACTGATCGTCCAGTTATCCGTACCAGTGGGGAGGCAGGGAGGTTGCAGAGATAAGAAATTCAAAGGCACAAGTGACGGTGGGGACATAGTTTCTCAGAGTGCATAGTTACAGATGGGGGGGCCAAGGGGAAGCCCTTGAAATGTGATTCCCGAGAAGTAACTCTGTTTTCGAAATAATGATGGTTTGCATGAAAAATTATCCAGTATTTACAAGGTATTGGATACGGCATATTTTGACAATCTTCTCGAAGGACAGTTACTTCTCAGGGATCAAATGTTGAAATCTGATGCGGGGGGACATTGGGGTTCGATCAGGCAACCCTCTTGTGGACCTCGTCCAGACGACGGACGGAAAGCTTGATATACCGTTCCTCAAGAACCTTCTCCGCCTCACTCGCTATCCTGTCCACATACGCATCTGTAGCCAGCCTGCCTAAATCGTTGAAAAGCTTCTCTTTCCAATCCCATACCTCCATCAACGATTCATCATATTTCCTCATCTGAAACCTCCATCGGGGTAATCAACTCCAGCCGCTTTCTGTAGCCTTCTCGCATGTTGATGCCGTTTATCATTTCCATCTTCCTCAGGTTTGAGAGATGTCTCAGGTTCCAGCTTATCAGCGCGTCCAATTCAAAGATAGTTGCCATTGCCGCATGAATTGCACCGTCTAAGTTGGCCACTGTAAGGACCCCTTCATCTATATATCGTCGCGCCAGCTCCAGAGCATCTCTATTTACCTTCAGCTCTTCCGGCCTTATCTCAGATATAAGGGGTAAGCAATTTGTCCTTCTTCTTGCTGCCCGCCCTATTCATTTCAGCAATGACAAGGTCTGATATAAACACCTCATACTCACCACGCTTAATCTTTTCATAAAATCGTATCGTTATCTCTTTTTTCTCGGGTGTATCATCTGCAAAATAGAAATTCCAGGTAGACTTTTCAAGGTAAAGCCGCAGTTTTTTCATGTTGTTACATTATACATCATCCAGACACATTTGCATACCTTTCCATAATCCGTAGCCAACGTTTGCTGCTACCTGATCTCCATGCGTAAAAGGCGATAGACGGCATACAGGATGTAAAGGCGGCAGGAACGTTGTTTCTCGGAGTGCATAATTACAACTGAGTCAAAGCAGCCAGCTATCCTCTCTCCCTCTGAATATATATCGCCGATGGATAAGAGAAGCATGGGGTAATCCCAATGTCTCTTCTACACCTTAGTATTCCTCTATGTGGTACCATTCCGGATTTTCCAGCCATTGCTCCGGTCGCGAGACATACTCGATGATATTTTCCAGGATTAAATAATGCCGTTTTTCTTCGTCAGCCAATTTAAGAAATAAAGTTCTCCCATATGGATCAACCACTTTATCCGCCTTTTCACGGTAGAAATCCATAGTCTTCTGTTCGATATCCTGCGCCTTCCTGTAGAGATCGATATCAGAAAGACGGACCAGGGAATAGTCATCTGACTCTGCCATCTTGAGGAAAATGTTCTTTACCCCGGCAATAGTCTTTGAATCTCCGAGGCGAGCCTTTTCACCCTTTTTCATATTCTCGAAGATGTGGTAGTGTGCTGCCTCGGCATCTGCAAGCATGGTCAATATGGCTCGAATACCTGCGTGCGTTGCCTGGGCAACGGCAGACCGGTAGTATGATTCACCGTCCTTTTCCATTTCCATAGCATAATCATAAACATCCATTGTAAAGCCTCCTTATTTTTAAAGATCTATTTACAACACCTTCGTAAAACTGTTTTCAGTTTCTTTCCCCTTACCTGTCATTAACATAAGGCCTATTGATGCATTATGCAAAACCTGTAAAGAGATGTGGCCTGGCCCGAGCGCCCTCATGGGGGTGATGTGATTTGTATTTCTTGGATCAGATCCGGGACGGGCTTGGCTCGTACATTTATGGAACATGAAAAAACAAACATATGACTCACAAAACTTCTGTGATATAATTAGTGAAAAGAGATATGCCAAGAAAAATAAGAGACTTGATCAGAGATTTAGAAAAGGCGGGTTTTATGAATAGAGGAGGCAAGGGAAGTCATAGAAATTTTGTACATCCATCGCTAAAAAAACCGATAACCGTTTCAGGCAATGACAGCGAAGATGTAAAACACTATCAGGAAAAGGCAGTACAGGCTGCCATTAAGGAGGCGCAAAAATGACCGCTGGCTCAAAGTACGTAAAAATCATCGAGTGGTCAGATAATGATAACTGTTTCATCGGAAGTTGCCCTGAGCTCTTTTATGGTGGTTGTCATGGAAGCAATGAACGTGAAGTATTTGACGAGCTTTGCGGGATTATCGAGGAAATGGTGCAACTCTATAAAGAGGATGATAAACAGTTACCGCCGCCCATTTCCGGCAAAGAGCTTGTTAATAAATTGCAGAAGGTTGCATAATAAATCAAGAAAAATTGAGGTTCCAGCCCCGTACTTTTGATAACATTTATCATATATGAACGCCTTATGAACCGTCTTGAACTTAAAATACCGCCAGTTGTAGTCTTCCTGATATTTGCATTGGTCATGCAGCTTGTTTCGTCTCAAATACCCGCGTTTAATTTCTACTTTTCTCTTCGACTTCCTGTTGCCATGATTTTATCCTTAATTGGCGGAATTTGGGCTGTTCCCGGCATTGTCTCCTTTATTAAATCTCACACCACAGTGAGTCCAACCAAGCCTGAATCCACATCCATGCTCGTTACGCGCGGGGTCTACCGTCTCAGCCGCAACCCAATGTACCTTGGCCTTCTCTTTGTCCTGGCAGCCTGGGCAGTATGGCTTTCTAACCTGTTCGCCTTCATCTTCCTGCCGGCATTTGTGCTGTACATGAACAGGTTCCAGATCCTGCCTGAGGAACGGGCGCTGCAGGCTAAATTTGGTTCCGGGTTCAATGCGTATACCATGAAAGTTCGGAGATGGCTATAAATAAAAAGCGGGTGATCGGGGACATCTCAAGAAATTCAGCCTCTCGAAGGCTTCTATCGAGCAGTTTTCTATCTTCTTGCCGGGCCTTTCAGTTTTTGCAGTTCCTTCCGGATCGTTTCCCTGCATATGTCCGACGTGCAGGTGTCCAGGGCAAAACCATAGAGTTCCAGGGCTTCAGTCCTCCTCCCGTGACGGAGAAGTACCTTGGCGACATCATCCATAATGAGGAAGTTGAGCCTGGAGGGGTCTTGACAACCCCGTGTCAAAACAAGTCTCACATCCCGATCTCCAGGCCCTGAATCACCGTGGAGGTAATAAATATATGCCCGATCAATATAGGTTTGACAGTCCGTTGGATCCATTTCAAGGGCTTTGCTGATGAGCCTGAATGCCTCATTAAAATCATTCTTATTCGCGGCTTTGTGGGCGGATACAACGTAGCTCATGAGGAACTGTTTCCGGATGACCTTCCGGCTGTCGCTGCTGCACGTCGGACTTACGACAACCGGTGTTGTCCCCTCCTTGAGGCTGAAGGCGTCCCCAGGTGAAAGCCATCCTTCGACGGTTAGGGCCTTACCTTCGTAAACCGATAAATCGGGTTTGCCCCGAAAGCGTATCCGATATGCCTGAGACGGTTTCCCGGTATCCTGATTGACATAAATACTGTAAAATTCCCCGCCAAACACACAGCCTGTCAGGACCCGCTGCACCGGTCGTGACGCATTGCTGATATCTGCAATGGATAACAATATACTAAGAAAGAGTGCTGAAGTGACCGTGATAAATGTCCAATTTAATGCGCTTCTTCTCATCCATTAATAATTACCGGAATGAGGAAATATTTTCAACAGAAATCTTTTATTTGTTCCCCCCTTGTAGCCTGTATATATACTAAATGCCCTGTTTATGAGTTGAAATCGGGAAAATATGACTTATATTGTTTAGTATAAAGGGATGTGAGAACAGTTAGGGCGCCTGTCCGCGGTTTTTCATTGCGGATTGCCAAGGAGCTTTTATGAACGACAGTATTATCGTCCGTTGTCCTCAATGTGGAACAAAAAACCGTATCCCTGCCAACAGACAGGGAGAGCAGGGCATCTGTGGAAAGTGCGGAGCGCTCCTTGCCTCTGTGCAGGTGTATCCCGACAAGCCCGTTGATGTATCTGACCGGAACTTTGCCGCGGAAGTAAAGACCTTCCCGGGGCCTGTCCTCGTTGAGTTTATGGCTCCCTGGTGAGGCCATTGCCGCACTCAGGCGCCGGTTCTGGATGAATTGGCTTCACAATACGCAGGAAAGGTTAAATTTACCAGGGTTAACGTAGATGCCTCGCCCCAGACAGCTTCGCAGCACGGCATTCGTGGTGTGCCTGCTATCTATTTTTATAACAGGGGCGATATTTTTGACAAGGCTGTAGGGGCTCTTCCAAAGGGTGAAATAGAACGACGCCTCCAGGCCCTTATATCCAAATCCGGAATAGTGTAGAGCAGCTTGCTTGTAAAGGATGGATATGTTATTGGGGGCGTAGGGGGGTTGGCTCAAAGGCAACTTGCTCGGGGGTGAGAAAGTACGGTAGGGACATAGGATGTCACCGATTCACCCGCCGATCCCCACCGATGTATAAAGATACCGTAAAGATCTCAGACATGGAACTGCCCTTGTCTTCGACGCTAACTTCGGATACTATGCATTATATGAACATTCTTGTCTACTTTGTGTCTGACAGCAAACCGGAACAGAATCAATACGGGCCGTCCCCTAAGCAAACTGAAACATAATCACCCGTCAAGGCGCTTGACTGGCTGGCAAACCGCCCCGTCTCTTCTGGTTTTTCAGCCAGTCTGTTTTTATATATCGAATTTATCCTATTTCACTTTCACCAATTGTTTTTCCATAAAGAATGCCTATATTAATAAAGATGTAAAAGGATAGCGTCACACATTAAGGAAGAAGGAGGGTTTTATGGGAAACGCAATTGCGTGGGAAACAGAGATGAAGGCCGCCCTTACGCGGGCTCAATCAGAAAAGAAGCCGATACTCATCGATTTTTTCAACCCCAACTGAATCGGCTGCAAACAGATGGATGCAGTTTCGTATCCAAATGAAAAGGTCAGTGAATTTATTAACAATAACATCATCCCGTTACGGGTCTCTTTTGATGCCCAGCCATTGGCAAAGGATTTTAACGTCAAATGGACCCCCACCCTGGTTGTTGTAGATGCTGCCGGACAGGAGCACAGCAGAACCGTAGGCTTTCTGCCCCCTGAAGAACTGATTCCGTCCCTTCTCCTCGGTATTGCAAAAACTTATTTTGATGGGGATCATGTTGCAGAGACCATCCCGTTTCTTAACGAACTGCTTGCAGGGTTTCCCCGAAGCAACGCTGCACCGGAAGCGGTCTATCTTCATGGAGTTTCAAGCTTTAAGAGTACCCATGATCCGAAACCCTTAAAGGGGGCTTATGAAAAACTGCTTGCAGAGTATCCGGAGAGCGAGTGGGTGAAGCGGGCATCACCTTACGGACTTCTCTAATTGCTGTCAGCTCCCCCATTGCGGGATAAGTTTTATAAAGATGA
>PNOM01000120.1 GCA_013824835.1 Syntrophus sp. (in: bacteria)
CCGGTCGAGCAACAGAGGCGCTTCATCAACCGCTATCGTAAAGAGTTGGTGCAGAGTGATTAAGGAGCCATGCGAAAACACCACTTTTTCCGGCCTTGGCCATCGGGATCGCCGCCTGTCTGTTCCTGTTCCATGTTGTCGCCGAGCACTATCTGGACGACATCGCCATCGGCAAGACCGGTCATGCCTGGGTGGTTGACCGGAAGGGGATCGAACTCTACTGCCCCGTGCCGGGACATGCCGGGAAATCGGTCTTCGACAACCACCGCAATAATCCGACCCTCCTGGCCATGGCCGGGGAGATGGTCAAGGGCCGCCAGGGGGGCGCCACCTATTTCGATGACCAGATCCGGGCGTGATTCTGCGTGATTCTGGCGTGATTCTGGGGACATAATACCAATATCCCCAGATTCTCGGCAGATTGATGACAATAATTGGTATTATGTCCCCAGATTACACAGATTACTGAGGTATTATGTCCCCCGATTACTGTGTAGAGGACTATCTAACGGAGAACGCCATGATTACGACGGGATTTGATGACGGCATGAAGGCCGGCAGCCTCCATGCCCTTCTTGAGCATATCCGGGGCTTGAGGGCAATTGATTTCGCTGCCTACAAGCCCGGCACAATAAGGCGGTGCCTCCAGCTCAGGCTTGCCGCAACAGGAATGCCGGATTGTGCCTCCTACCATAAATATCTCAGCGAAAACCCGGGAGAGATTGATGCCCTGATAGATTCACTTACCATTAAGGTAAGTCATTTCTTCCGAAATCCTTTTGTATTTGAGGCGCTCCATGAATTTGTCCTTCCCGGGATCATCGATGCGTTCAAGGATGATACCCTGAGGATATGGTGCGCAGGGTGTGCGACGGGGGAGGAGCCTTATTCCCTTGCCATCCTTCTTAAGGAGTTTATTAGAAAAGAGGCGATATCTCCGAAGGTATTCATTATCGGGACAGATATAGACAGGCAGGCGCTGAAAGATGCAGAGAAGGCTTTATACAGCGCCGATTCCCTTTCAGAGGTTAAGAAGGGCCGTCTTGACAGGTATTTTACTTTCAAGGATGGTCTTTACAGTCTGAGCGAAGAAATCCGGTCCATGGTGACATTCGCCTATCATGATGTTACAGACCTCTCCACTCCCAAGGAGGGTGTATTTTCGGACTATCACCTCATATTTTGCCGGAATGTTCTCATATATTTTGAGCAGGACGCCTGTAAGAATGTCTTAAACAGCCTTTCTGGTTTTATTTTGAAAAGCGGCTGCCTGGCATTGGGAGAGGCTGAAGCCATGCCCTCAGAACATATGCTCGACTTTGAAGAGGCGCTGCCCAAGACAAAGCTGTTCCGGAGAGTTAAATGAGAGAATGGATATTAGAAGAGAGGTGGAGGGTTATTCTTGCGGGGATTCTTATGGTCGCCATTCCGCTTGCAAGTGTCGCCGTATTCGTTCGTTTGGATATAACTACAGTCCTCGAAGACAGGATAATAATGGAAAACAAGGGGCTTGCCGTTATCGTTGCCAACAACATAGAGATGGGACTTCAAAGCGATATAGAGGTGGGCAAGGCGTATGCGACCAGGCCGTATCTTTTGGCGGCGCTAAAGAAAGGCGACATGAAGGAAGTGGAAAGAACGCTGAAGCTTCTCATAGATAACTCCCGCACCATAGAGCGCGCCGCCATAACCAACCCTGAAGGTGTTCAGCTTTCCAATTATCCTTATACACCGGAGACCATAGGCAGTGATTTTTCTGACAGGGACTGGTATAAAGGGGTATCCAATGACTGGAGCCCCTACGTCTCGGATTTTTATTTGAGGATGGCGCCGCCCCAGAGGTATCTTTTCGCGATCGCCGTGCCCATCAGATGGGAGGGAGGCATTATCGGGATACTCGTATTGCAGCCCAGAGATGCTTATATCAAGAGTCTCATCGGCACTGCAGCCATAAACGTGAAAGATATCTATGTGGTGGATAAAAAAGGGGTTCTTGTCTATCACGATGATTATGCCCTGGACAGAATCATAGACTTCTCATCTGCGCCTGTGGTCCAACGGCTTATGAAGGGTCGTGACGGTGTTGAGAGGACAGTGTCTCCTGAAGACAAAGAGCCTGTAATAGCCGCATACCAGCCTATCGGAGAATTCGGCTGGGGCGTGGTTGCGGAGAAGCCTGAGAGTCTTGTTCTTGAGCCTGTAAGACGGATAACGTTCTGGCTTGTCGGCATTACCGTGCTGATGCTATGCGGCGGAGGTTTCTTTGCTTACAGGGGGGCGGATCTGCTGATTTCTTCACGACGCCTGACGGATGAGCTTAAAGACAGGGAAATTTCCGAGAAGAAATACGCAGATTTCCTTTCACTCCTTAACCGCCCCTTTTCCAGCATCAAGGATTTTTGTGAGGCGTCCCTCACGAAATTTAGCGAGCAAGCATACCTGGATGCAGGGGTTTTTTATGTTCTCGAAGACCAAAAATACGTGCCAGGTTCTGCCTTTGCCGTTCAGACGCCTGAGACGGCCGGAGGTCTCTGCTCTGAATGCATAGCCCAGAAAAGAATGCTCACGCTTAAAGATATCCCGCCTGATACCTGCCTGAAAGTAAACACGGGCATGGGCGCTGTGCTGCTTAAAGATATAATCGCCGTCCCCTTGATAAATAAAGACAAGCCGATAGCCGCCCTTGAGCTTGCCTCTTTAAAGGGCTTTGCCGAGAAAGAGATTAAAAACATCGAAAGGATAGCGGCGCAATTGGCGATAGGACTGCAGGGCCTTAAAGACCATCTTGCACAGAAGGCATTGTCCGAGGAGCTTTCACGCGCAAACGAGGAGCTCCAGTCGATGAATGAAGAGGTTCAGACCATGAACGAAGAGCTTCAGGCGCACCAAAGGGAGCTTGTGGATGCCAATTTCAATCTTGCCCAGTCATCAAAGGCAAAGTCCGAGTTCCTGGCAAATATGAGCCATGAACTCAGAACGCCGCTTAACTCCGTCCTGGGCTTTTCGGAGATTCTCACGACGGAGCTTTACGGAGAACTCAATGAAAAGCAGCAGGAGTATGCAAAGAATATTCATAACAGCGGCAAGCATCTGCTTAGTCTGATCAATGATATCCTGGATCTCTCCAAGGCTGAATCCGGCAAGATGGAGCTTGAGCTCTGCAGTTTTCCCTTGCGAGATGCTCTTGGCGCATCAATCGTAATGCTCCAGGAGAATGCGATTAAGCACAACATAAAACTAAGTCTCGAAATAGAACCGGAAGCGGATAACATGATCGAGGCTGATGATAGGAAGCTGAAGCAGATCATGTTCAATCTCGTGGGCAATGCGGTGAAATTTACGCCGGAAGGGGGCAGCGTCAACGTATATGCACGAAAGGCCGGCAGTCAGCAAGAAACGGATTTTATTGAACTATCGGTCATCGATACCGGCATCGGGATAAAGAGCGAGGATATACAGAGGCTCTTTCATGAGTTCACGCAGCTTGAATCGCCGTACACCAAGCATTACGAAGGCACCGGACTTGGCCTGGCGCTGACAAAAAGGCTGGTGGAGCTTCACGGAGGAAATATATGGGTCGAAAGCGAATTCGGCAAAGGCAGTAAATTCATATTTACCATCCCGGTTAAGCAGCCTGTCAAGTCCGAGAGCGCCCCGCCCGCCGGCCTGCCGATAGGCACGGCACGGAAACCGAATGAAAAGAAAACCCCTTTAGGCAGACGCGTGCTCGTAATCGAAGATGATCCCAAAACGCTGGATATTGTGGAGAAGACGCTTGCCGCCGCCGGCTGCGGCATTGTCAGGGCATCCGGCGGCAGAGAGGGACTGGAGGCGGTAAAGAGGGATTCGCCGGACCTGATAGTCCTCGACCTTATGATGCCTGATATGAGTGGTTTCGAGGTGGCCGACATCTTGAGCAGGGACAAGAAGACAGCAGATATTCCCATAATTGTTTTAACGGCAATGGATCTTTCATTCGAGGATAAAAAGAGGCTTGAGGGCAAGGCAAGTCATATATATGAAAAGGGAGAGCTTACAAGGGAAGAGCTTGCGAATGAAGTTAAGAAGTTGCTGGGGGAATGAGGGCAATTATGAATACACAAAGGAGGATACTGTGTGTTGACGATGAACCTGTGAATCTGAAGCTTCTTGAGGCATTGCTTGTGCCAAGGGGTTATGATGTGATTACTGCAGCAAACGGCAGGGAGGCGCTGGAGAGGATTGGCGAGAAGGCGATAGATATTGTTCTTCTGGATGTTATGATGCCCGGGATAAACGGTTTTGATACATGCAGAATGATAAAAGAGGACGAAAGGTACGGGAATATCCCTGTCGTCATGATTACGGCGCTGCAGTCCAGGAAGGACAGGATTAAGAGCATCGAGGCAGGGGCGGAGGACTTTATCACAAAGCCTTTTAGTGCAGAAGAGGTTTTAGCGAGGGTAAAGATGCTTCTGAAGATGAAGGATATCAATGACAGACTGAACGGCGCATATAACAATATCAACAATCTCACATCCTTTGGAGAGAAGATCGTAAAGACATTCGATCCCCTCAAATTCGATTTTATGGCCAAGATTGACAGTATTGTTAATCTTGTTATCGGACAGAACGATGAAATAGCAGAGAAACCCCGGATGATCATTGTCGGAATACCATCTGACCCCGACCGCTGGCAATGGAATCGCTTCGTATGCGTTTCCGGCAAACTTGAGCGAAAACCTGTTAAATTAGACCTCTCGAATGAACTGCGTCTGCCGGCAGGCGATTCAACAATAACCTTTTTTAGCGATAACGACCTCGAAAATCGGGAGGCGGGAGAGATTGCCGCAAAAATCGAGTCTGCCGGCATATCTGTCTCTAACATGGTTTGTTATTTAAGCGGCGACCTTATTGTCCTTGCCCTCAATTACGGAAGGAATGTTACCGATTACGATGCCGCTGTCTTAAAAAGCCTTGTTATCCAGAGCCTGTTTCTGAGATCGCTTTCATCGCAGATAAAAGAGGTGGAGGAGGCATTTACATATACGCTCCATGCCCTTGCAAGGGCGGCCGAGGCAAATGACGAAGATACAGGGAATCACATATTAAGGGTCGGCGAGTATGCAGCGATTCTCTCAAGACATCTCGGAATGACGGAAGAATTTATAAACATGATAAGGCGTCAGGCACAGATGCACGATGTGGGAAAGATTCACATTCATCCGGACATCTTGAGAAAACCGGGCGAGCTTGCTCTTGATGAATGGGAAAGCATGAAGACTCACACGATTCATGGCTCTATAATACTCGGCGAACATGCCAGGCTTGCGCTGGCAAAAGAAATAGCGTTAAGTCACCACGAAAGATGGGATGGGAGCGGTTATCCCTTTGGATTGCAAGGCGCACAGATACCGTTTCCTGCAAGGATAACAGCTATCGCCGACCAGTACGACGCACTGAGAAACCCTCGCGTTTATAAACCGGCATTTGAACATGAAACAGCACGCAGGATAATCACCGAAGGCGACGGCAGGACGATGCCTTACCACTTTGATCCGCAGGCGCTTAAGGCATTCAAAGAGACCGCAGCACAAATGGAAGAAGCATATGCGCGGTTAAGTGGCTGATATATCTTCAGTAAATCCCGTTCGCACTGGACACTTTTTCATGATCATCGGATTTGGCGTCCAGTTGAGATCGGAAAATATTTTTTGTTCTCCTGTTGCAAGCTGATTCCCGGCAAACCGGTTGACGTTGCTTCGGGCGTCCGCATTTGCCTGAGCGCGAAGCTTGCCGTCGAAGTGACACGGGGATTCGATCCCTTTACGCTTCGCGCCGTCGTCGAGACGCTCGGTGGTTTCTCCCCATGTTAGCCCATCTTCCGCAGTTCAAAAGTTTGGAAGATGTAATATCAATTAGTTACGGTAAAAATCAGGCCATTTTCTCCACTACATTTTCGATGATTTTCGCTTTGTTGGGGAGAAAGATTTTCATTCTCTGGAGCAGCATCTTGAGTTCCTTATCCGGTGTTGCCACCATTGTG
>PNOM01000121.1 GCA_013824835.1 Syntrophus sp. (in: bacteria)
TCTTAATTAATAAATCCCTGGTCTAACCCCCCCAAATAAGGGACCGGCTTTCATGGCTGGTCCCTTATTTCCAATTTAAAATCAATAGTCTATTTTATGTCTATTTTATGTCGGATGTCATTGCGAGCAAGGCGAAGCAATCTCAAGACCTTAGATTGCCACGTCGCTACGCTCCTCGCAAATAAACCTTCCCGCCGCAAGCAGCGGGGTATCTAAAAACATTGTACTCAGCAATTGTATGCGCCCCAAGGGGCGGGGAACTGACCCCGCAGTGATTAGAAATGGAATTATACCCTAATCATAAGTCCAGGGGGCAGGCTGATGTCAGCCTGCCCCCTGGTATATAGAAAGGACCCTTGTGTAAGGGTTAATCAGCTTTTAATGCCCGCGAGCCTTTTCGCAGCCTTTTTCTTGCTCTCTGTGTCGGTTTCACGGAAAATGGTCACCCGGTGGGCTTCCGGCGAGCCGCCGCCATGGATATCGGAGATCGTGTCTGCGCTTTCCAGGGCCAGTTTTTCTGCCAGTCTATACATCCTGACCCTGTTTTCAACAGGAACACTGTCCACACCCTTCAAATATTTCCTCAAAAAACCGCCGATCTCGGGGTTCTGGAAATCCCTGTCAGATGGCATATCAGCAACAAAACCGCCACATGCATCAATCATAAGCCTGGTAGCCTCGGCCATTTCTTTGCCCTCGTGTATCTTGGATGCATTAGCCAGCACAGTATCGATAAAGTAAGCTCCGGAAGGTTGTTTCCTGCCTTCATAGGAAGATGCAAGACAGCATCCGTAGAGGGTTTCTGCCCTGTGGATCATATCAATAACTTTCTGTTTGAGGTGACCGGCCTTTGCGGTTCCGTTATAATCCATCATGGTCAGCGCTGCCCCGATCATACAATCAATCTTGCCGGACTTGCATCCGCCATGGCTCTGCCGATGAAAAGAAGAAAATTTAATAACCATCTCAGCAGCAAACTCCGTCTCACCGCACATAAAGACGCGGTTCCATGGGACAAAAACATCATCAAAGATGAGGGTCGGGCAATATTTGGAATAAAAGGCGTTGCCTATATCACAACCGTCCAGTTCACGCATATCGAGGGTTGACCGGCCTACTACATGAATCAGCCCTTTTGTATCTGATGGAATGGCAAAGGAGACTGAGTAGTCTTTATCTGCCTTACCCATTGCCCTCGTAGGAAGTACAATGATTTCATGGGAAGAAAGGGAACCTGTCTGATGGGCCTTGGCTCCGCGAACCACAATCCCGTCGTCCCGTTTTTCGACAACACGGAGAAACATATCCTTGTCTACCTGCTCATTGGGGTTAAGGGAGCGGTCGCCCTTCACATCAGTGACACCAGCATTCCCGGTCAGGTCATTCTTCTGCATATATGTAAGAAATTCAACAAAATTCTTGTTATAGCTGGTGCCGTATTTCTGATCAATGTCATAGGTTACAATAGACAGGGTGGAGAGGCAGTCCAAGCCGGTACAGCGCTGATGGCATGTCCCTACGTAATTGGCTACTTTTCTGTTTACCTTTACCCGTGCCACCAGGTCTTCAATGCTGGATGGGGGTAATGTAAATCTGCTCACCGGTTCATTAATAAGGGGGCTCATAGTAACCATCATATCGCGGTTTTCAGGCATATTCGCCAATTCATAGGTAGCTGCTGTTGCCTCGATGCCTGCGCGAAGACGGGGATTGTCAACAATGTTGGTCAAGCGCTCTCCGAACATATATGCCGTGGGCTTAAGAGCCCGTATTGATTCAATATACTCCTCTTTTGTTTTAAGACCCATAGTGTGATACCTCCTTATTTTCTATTAGTTGAGTAAGTTGAGCAAGGTGAGTTGTTGAGTAAGGTTTTCCTGACTCACCCTACTTTTCAGTATCTCAGAACTCAGACCGTTCCTGTTCTGCAAGCATCTTCTTTATGCTCGACAGGACCTGCACCTTCACATTGGTGAGGTGGTTTTTCAGTATCGTCTGGGCCCGCTCCAAGCTTCGCAGTGCAACGGCATCATATATCTCCTGATGAGCCTGATCGGTGGATGTAAGGGATGACATGGGAAAGTAGTTGCCGCCGTATTTGAGAAACAACATGTCAAAGACATTCTGTAAAATACGTATCTGGGTCTCTTTCCCTGAAAGGGTGGCCAGGATCATGTGAAAATCCCTGTTCTTAAAAAGACGTTCTTTTAAATAGAACTCCCTTTCCGCTGACAGATGCGCTTCGAGCGCGGCTTTGAGCTGTTTCAGACCTTCTTTGTTGATATGCTGAACTGTTGCTGAAACAAGCGACGGCTCAATAAGCTCTCTCAGCTCATAGAGCTCTTCTATCTCTTTGAGGCTGAAGGGCGCCATAGAGTAACCACGATTTGGTTCATGGAGCACGAAACCCTGCAATTCAAGCCATTTAAGGGCCTGAATGATCGGGGTCGGGCTTAGTTGAAGCTTCTCGGCAAGGTCCCGGTATGCAATCCTCTGTCCGGGTACAAGCTCCTTGCTGTAAAGCATATGCCGTATTCCATGATAGGCAATCTGGCTACTGTCTTCCGGTTGTTTTCCAATATTTTCTTTTTTATTCTGTGCCATGAAAAATAGTACATCAATTAAATTTAAAATGCAATTAATTTTTTTATTTATATTCAATTTATTTTCACTGCTGGCTGACTAATCATATTAATTCATAATATGATTAAATATATAATTATTTATATTGACATAACGGTGACAGCAATTTTATAATTGCACATTGTCCATTCTATATGGACAATCATAAAAACCCATTCAAAAAGGGACACGAACCGATATGAGACTCCATGAATATGAGGCATTAGACATTTTTGAACAAAACGGCATCCCCGTTCCGCGGCGAGGCATCGCTGGCACCATGCATGAAGCCCTCCATATAGCGGGTGAGATCGGATATCCCGTTATGCTGAAAGCCCAGGTCCTCGTTGGAGGCCGCGGCCTTGCCGGCGGCATCAGGACAGCGTCCACCCCGGATGAGTTGAAAGAAGTGGCCGACTCCCTCCTTGGTTCTGATATAAAGGGATTGCCGGTTCGCAAGATACTCGTGTGCGAAAAGGCAGAGATCGCCCAGGAGCTCTATTTGGGCATTACCATAGATGGCTATTCCGGCAAACCGGTTATTGTGGTAAGCACCGAAGGCGGTGTACTTATTGAAGAAACAGCACGGACCTCACCGGAAAAGATCGCGGCAATTCATATTGACCCCAATTTTGGTTATTACCCCTACCTGGCTCGTTCCCTTCTGAGAATGCTCGGTCTCAAACAGCAGCTCATTACTGCCTGGTCTGATGTAATCGGCCAGCTTTACAATATTGCGCTCCGTTATGAATCTCTCATTGCTGAGATTAACCCCCTTGTAGTTCTTCCCAATGGGGGATTACTTGCCGTTGACGCAGTGCTGGAAGTAGACGACTCTGCCCTGTCAAGAATTCGTTTCACCCTGCCCGATCGGGTTGACCGGATTGAGAACCCTCTTGAGCGGAGAGGCCGGGCAATCGGCGTCACCTATGTAGACCTTGATGGGGATATTGGAATCATATCTTCCGGAGCCGGACTCGGGATGGCCTCCATGGATATCATCGGGGAAAAAATGAAGCCGGCCAATTTTCTGGAAACAGGAGGGGGTATCACCGCTGATCTCCTTTACAGGTGTATGGATCTCATCATGATGAAGCAGGGTCTCCGTGCAATATTCATCAATGTTTATGGCGGCATAAACCCAATCCATGAGGGTGCCAAAGGCGTTATCCGCTACATACAGGAACATAACGTCAAAATACCCATTGTTGCCAAAGCCCTTGGAAACCGCCAGGAAGAGACATGGGAAATTTTTCGTTCCGGCGGCGTACATGTCGTCACCGAGGCGGCAACCGAGAAGGCCATCGATAAACTCTATGAACTGGTAGGTCCGGCATAGGCAGAGTTTAAGCCTTAGCCTGAAATGTGAGGAAAAGTGAGGTTTTACTATGAGCATACTGATTAATGATTCTACCCGTGTCATCGTACAGGGTATCACCGGCCGCATAGGGAGTGCCCAGACCCATTGGATGCTTGAATATGGGACAAAGGTCGTTGGAGGAGTTACTCCCGGCAAAGGCGGTTCCTCTGTTGAAGGGGTGCCGGTTTTTGACAGCGTGAATGAGGCGGTAAAAGAGACAGGGGCCAATGCATCGGTCTTTTTTGTTCCCGCTGCATTTGTTCTCGACGCCTTTCTTGAGACCATTGATGCCGGGGTCAAACTCATTGTCATCGTCCCGGAACACATTCCCGTCAAGGACGTGGTAAAGATGCGAAGTTATGCCATTGAAAAAGGAGTCTTTGCCCTCGGACCCACAACGCCCGGCATCCTCGCCCCAGGGAAGGGCAAAATGGGCATTATGCCTGCATCAATGTTTGCCCCCGGTCGCGTAGGAATCATCTCCCGTAGCGGAACCCTCTCCTATGAGTTTGCAGGCATTCTCTCGGAAAACCATGTAGGACAGAGCACCGTCGTAGGCATGGGCGCGGACCCTGTAGTCCTCAGAAACCTTGCCGATATCCTTGAACTCTTTGAAGAAGACGAAGGCACCGATGCAGTCATCGTTGTTGGGGAAGTGGGTGGCGAACAGGAAGAAAAGGCCGCAGGATTTATATCAAGACGGATGAAAAAACCCGTTGCCGCATATATCGCGGGAAAACATTCGCCCCAGGGTAAACGCATGGGTCATGCAGGCGCTATTGTTCGCGGCACATCGGGAACCGTGCAGGGAAAACACGAGGCTCTAAGGGCAGCAGGGGCCGAGGTTCTCGAAAGCCCGATACACGTTGCCCAGTGGGCCAAAAAATATAACCTGAAATAGACTCAACAAGGAATAAAGGAGAGCAACAGCTTGCGTTAGCGGCAACCGGGCAGCACCCCTCTTGACAAATATATCGGGATGCCTTACGTTCCTGTCAATGGTTGACAAGGATTTCCTTGAATATTTGAAACTCGCTCATGGCTCGTTTAATATTGCAATCCTGCTTATGTTTTTTTATCAGGGATGGATGGGACTGTTAATAAGGAAGAGACGGAAAGGCGGGAATCCGCCTTATTTCGGCCTCATAAAAAAACACAGAAAATTGGGTCCGATCCTGGTTCTGCTGGGGGTGGCGGGATTTCTGGCCGGGCCGATGGTCGTCTATATCGACAATGCTCGCATATTTGAATATCCGCTTCACTTCATTCTGGGGATATGCATTGCCGTTTCTCTGATCACTGCGTATATCATCTCCAGGAAGATAAGGGTAGGTTCTCCATGGAGAACACCTCACTTTGCAGCAGGCATCGCAATTGTCTGCCTATATATAGTTCAGACACTGATAGGCTTGAGCATGCTGCTATTATGAGGTAAAGATCACGGTTACAGGCAACACAGAGGTTGTCGCAGAAGCACATTGTAATATCCATGGAAGCGCGGGACCTGCCAAGGTAACCATTCTCGTCAATGAGAAGGCGACGCCAGCGACAAAATCAAATGAATAGCAAGCAATATTTGCATTTGTAATGCAGCCCGAACATAGAGCGCATTAACAAGTGAACCAGATATTTATTGTATTGCACCTCAATACGGGCCCAATTTATCACTAATTATCACCTGATAGCCAAATTCCTTATCCTTTGAGCCTCTCGCAAAACCCTTAAATTAGCCCTGTTTTTTTGATGAATTATAAGGTATTCAGGCTCTCCTTATGGTAAAATGTGTTGTCCAAACAACAAGTTACGAAGGT